>ASOC01000150.1 GCA_000405945.1 Candidatus Omnitrophus fodinae SCGC AAA011-A17 | reverse complement strand
CGATTGGGAGTCTATCCGCGTCGAGGATGATCCCGATCTTGACGACAATATACGCAAGATCGCCCGCGTTTGGGGTGATGAAATTGACGAACTTGTTGAAGAGCGCGCCCGGGAAATTGACCGCGCGAAAAAGGGAGATGAACTCCCTCCGGGGGTCAATAAAAAGGTCGTGGTTTATGTGGTTTCCAAAAAAAAGCTTTCAGTTGGCGACAAAATGGCCGGCCGGCACGGAAACAAGGGCGTGATCGCGAAGATTTTGCCTGAAGAGGATATGCCATTTCTGCCTGATGGAACTCCGGTTCAGATTGTGCTGAATCCCCTTGGAGTTCCTTCCCGTATGAATGTGGGGCAGATTCTTGAAACCCATTTGGGTTGGGCTGCCAAAGCGCTCGGCATGTACATGGAAACCCCGGTTTTTAGCGGATGCGAAGAAGCCGAGATTAAAACCATGCTGAAACAGGCAGGTCTTCCCGAGGGCGGGAAAACCGACCTTTATGACGGAAGAACCGGCGATAAATTTGATCAAAAGGTCACGGTCGGCTACATCTATATGATGAAGCTCGCGCACCTGGCCGATGATAAAATCCATGCCCGCTCCATTGGGCCTTATTCTCTGGTCACGCAGCAGCCTCTTGGCGGTAAAGCCCAGTTCGGCGGCCAGCGTTTGGGAGAAATGGAAGTGTGGGCCATGGAAGCCTATGGCGCCGCGTACACCTTGCAGGAGTTTTTGACCGTGAAGTCTGATGACGTTCAGGGAAGAACCCGGATTTATGAAGCCATCGTGAAGGGGGAGCATTCTCTTCAGCCGGGAACGCCCGAATCCTTTAACGTGCTGGTGAAAGAGCTGCAGAGCCTGGCGCTGGATATTATCTTAGAGAAAAATCCGAAGGCCCGGGAGATGGAGCTTAAGCGCAGTAAAAAGGAAAAAGAAGGCAGAGACAAGGACAAACTTTTGGCGGCCTTTAAAGAGTCGTCTTGATGAATTGAGGAGAACCATTCATGCCGTCGATGGATTTTGAAATAAACATGTTTGACAGCGTTTCGATCAAGGTGGCCTCTCCGGAGACTATCCGTTCGTGGTCGAAGGGGCAGGTCCGTAAACCGGAAACCATCAATTACCGTACCCTGAAGCCTGAAAAGGATGGTCTTTTCTGCGAAAGGATTTTTGGTCCTGCGCGCGACTGGGAATGCAGCTGCGGAAAATACAAACGCATCAAGCATAAAGGTGTGGTTTGCGACCGCTGCGGCGTTGAAGTGACGCAGTCCAAAGTGCGCCGCGAGCGCATGGGGCATATCGAGCTCGTGACCCCGGTGTCGCATATTTGGTTTCTCAAGACCATGCCTTCCCGCATCGGTAATCTCCTGGATTTGAGCGTGCGGGCTCTCGAAAAAGTTCTCTATTACGAAGAATACATCGTCATCGACCCCAAAGACACTCCACTTAAAAAGAAATCGCTTCTGGCCGAAGAAGAATACCAAAAAGCGCTGGAGCAGTACGGTGCCAACGGTTTTGTGGCCAAGATGGGCGGTGACGCGGTCCGTACTTTGCTCAAGGAAATCGAGCTGGACAAGATGGTGAAGAAGTGCCAGCGGCAGGTCAATGCTTCCAAGTCCAAGCAGGGCAAGGCGCGCGCCATCAAAAGCCTGAAAATTCTCGACAGTTTTGAAAAATCGGGCAATAAGGCCGAGTGGATGATTCTTGAATGCATCCCGGTGATTCCCCCTGACTTGCGTCCTCTCGTGGCTCTTGACGGCGGACGGTTCGCCACATCGGATTTGAACGACCTCTATCGCCGCGTGATTAATCGCAATAACCGGTTGAAGAAGCTTCTTGATTTGAAGGCGCCTGACATTATCATTCGCAATGAAAAAAGAATGCTGCAGGAAGCGGTGGACGCCCTTTTTGACAATGGGCGCCGCGGCCGGCCCGTTTTGGGCGCTGGCAACCGGCCTTTGAAGTCTTTGGCCGATATGCTGAAGGGCAAGCAGGGCAGGTTCCGTCAGAATCTTCTCGGAAAACGCGTGGACTATTCCGGACGTTCCGTTATCGTG
>ASOC01000149.1 GCA_000405945.1 Candidatus Omnitrophus fodinae SCGC AAA011-A17 | reverse complement strand
AGCACCCAGCGAACCGGTTTGTTGGTTTGTTTGGAATAAGTCAGGTCAATAATTTCAACCACCTTCGATTTGTTTTCAAGAATCCAATCGTGTCCGGTAAGGCCAGCGTCAATCACTCCTTCTTCCACATACCGCGACATTTCCTGCGGTCTGAAAAGAATGATCTCAAGTTCCTCATCGTCCACAGAAGGATAAAAAGAGCGGGCGGCAGTGGTGATGCGGAAACCGGCTTTCTTGAATAAATTGTAGGTGGCCTCTTCCAAGCTGCCCTTGGGCAGGCCTAGTTTTAATTTTTGCATAAAGAACCCCGCTCGAAAAGGGACTGATTCTAGCCTGTTAGATTTATTGTGTCAACTTTTAAGGAAGGGTCAGAAGCGCGTCCTGCAAATGCAGGGGATGTAATTTGATAAGTTTTTGCCACTGCCGGTAACGGCTGGTGAAACTATGACGGGCCATGGAAACCATTTGCTGAAGATCCGGAGTGGGCACATTGCGCTGGTATTGCTGCACGGCGATTTCCCAATTTTCGAGGCTTTGTTTGAGGGACAGATAAATTTCTCTTAATTTTGCCATGGTCTGCAGCGAGAATTCGTCCCTGGCAATCCGCTGAAGGGATTGATTCACCCGTTTGGTTTCGACTTCCAGTTTGGCCGCCAAAATGCGCGGCTTTAAAGTCCGAGTCAAATCTACGGCTAAGCCCGCCCGGCTCAGGAGAAAAATAATCCACTTGCTGGGATCCCAGTGATACCATTTGACGCCGTTACGGTAATCGCTTGGAAATTTGTGGTGATAGCTGTGATACCCTTCACCGAAAGTCAAAAGAGCGACAAACCAGTGATCGCGCGCGGATATTTCCAAATCATAAGTGGCTTTGCCGAAAGTATGGCAAACGGAATTGATAAAAAAAGTCGAGTGATACACCAGTGTCAGGCGCAGGCAAATGCTGAAAATAAAGGCCCCCAGCAGATGACCGGTCCAGGCACCTATGGCCAGCGGCAACACCATACCCGCTAAAACGGCCCAGACTATATAATAGCGGTGCTGATTCATCACCATACGGCTTTTCTCCAAATCCTTCACATTGCTAAAATCCGTGATTTGCTTCCAAAAAAGCAGCCAGCCTATATGCGCGTAGAAAAAACCCTTCTTGATATTATAAGGGTCCTGGTCAGTATCCACATATTTATGATGCCGGCGATGTTGAGACGCCCATTTCAAAGCCGACTGCTCATACGCGGCCGCACCGAAAAAAAGAACCAGGAAACGAACCATGGGATGCGCTTTGAAACTGACATGCGCGAAAAGGCGGTGATACCCCACGGTGACTGAAAGCGCCGTCATGGCCATGAAGAAGAACATCAAGGCCAGGTCAGAAGAATGAACCCCGTAACGCCAGATATAATAAGGCGCTCCGATAACGCCGAAAAAGGTGGTGATAATGAAAAAAAACATATTCCTCCACCTCATGGCCATTACGGGACATTTTTCAGCGCTTATACTTTCATGGATTGCCGTAGATTTTGTTTCTGTTGTCATCACACACTGCCTATTGTTAACGCGACCGGACTTTCAAGCGTTAGTCACAGCTCTTTCGACAACTATTTCCGTTCAAATTTACCCAGCTGTCGCCGGGTTATCGTTTAATAGCGATTGCGACGATTTCCACCACCGCCAAACCCGCCGGAAGAACGTCCTCCGCCGCCACCTCCGCCAAACCTGCGGCCTTCTCCTCCGCCCCTGGAATCCTTATTCATCGGCCGGGCTTCAGAAACCGTGATCGCGCGCCCCTTGAAATCCTTGCCGTTCTGCTCGAGAGCCTTCTCAGCCTCGGCGGGCTCGGACATCTCCACAAACCCGAATCCCTTGGAGCGGCCGGAATAGGCGTCCCGGATAATGGTAACGGTTTTCACCGTGCCGTATTGAGAAAAAAGCTGTTCAATATCCCCTTCAACAACCTCATAGGGTAAATTGCCTGCATAAAGCTTCGTCTGCATGAATGTCTCCTTGCTGTGATTGATTCAACGACATTTAAAACCCGCTTGGAATAAACCTTTAAATTTGTAGAGAAA
>ASOC01000148.1 GCA_000405945.1 Candidatus Omnitrophus fodinae SCGC AAA011-A17 | reverse complement strand
GGCTCTTAATCGGGCAAGAGGAATCAATTGGGTAGTTATGAAACTAAAAGTTTCAATCAAGTCCTTCGGCTGACCGTTGGGTTAGCGTCTACACTCTTCTGTGTGAGATCCTCCGCAAGCTGTATCTGTAAAACTTTCGCCTATTCGTTATTCCGGTATATCCGAAGACTCCAAAATAAAGCATTTGACTACTTTAGATTATCATGATATATGAATGTCATGATTAAGCGAAAATTATTTCTTCCCAGCAAGCCCACAGAGAGCTTTTTTTTATGGGGGCCCCGCCAAAGCGGAAAAAGCATGCTCCTGAAAGCCGACTATCCCGATGCGATTTGGTACGATCTTTTGAAAACGGATCTCTATGTCCGTTTGCTCGAAAAGCCCAGCCTGCTCCGTGAAGAACTCCTTTTTGCCCAATCTCAAAAGAAGCCCGATTTTGTGGTGATTGACGAAATCCAGAAAATCCCGGCACTGCTGGATGAGGTCCACTGGCTGATTGAAAATACCAAGTTTGTATTCGGACTGTGCGGATCAAGCGCCCGGAAAGTGAGAAGGGGACACGCCAATCTTCTAGGCGGCCGCGCAGTACGTTATGAATTGTTGGGATTTGTTTCCGAGGAAATCGGGCCTGACTTCAACCTCGTGCGGATGATCAATCATGGTTACCTGCCGAGGCATTATTTGAGCGCATCCCCTGAACGTCTGATTCTGTCGTATGTTAACGATTACTTGAAAGAAGAGATTGCCGCTGAAGCCTTGGTTCGAAATCTTCCCGCCTTTTCCAACTTCCTTAATGCCGCAGCGCTTTCTGACACGGAACTTGTCAACTATGCCACGATCGCAAGAGATTGCGGTGTGTCTGGGCCGGCGGTTAAAGAGTATTTCCAGATTCTCATTGATACGATGCTTGGCCGGTTTCTGGAAGCCTACCGCAAACGGCCGAAACGCCGTGTAATCGGAGCACCCAAATTTTATTTTTCAGATGTAGGAGTCGTCAATTACCTCGCAAAAAGGGGAAAGGTTGCCAAAGGTTCCGAGCTTTTTGGGAAGGCCTTTGAAAATTGGGTATTTCATGAACTCTGCGCACACCGCGCCTACAGCGGGAGGGATTATGATCTCAGCTATTGGCGGCTTGCAAGCGGTATTGAAGTGGATTTTATCGTGGAAGATATGATCGTTGCGATTGAGGCAAAAGCATGCGCGCGTGTCACATCGGATCATTTACGTGGGCTTCGGGAAATCATTAAGGATCATCCAAAGTTAAAGAGAAGAATCCTCGTATCGCTTGAGGACCGTCCGAGAAAAACAGAAGATGGAATCGAAATTCTTCCCTATTCATTATTTGTCAAACAACTCTGGTCAGATGCGTTGATCCGGTAAGGGGGAAGGGCTTGAGCGGCGGCAAGACCAAGTTGAGATACTGCTTGCGGAAGGTGTGAGGGGAGGCAAGGGTCATGGAGTACACAAAAAAGCATAAGAATCTCATTGCGAGACTATTCAAGAAAGTCGGAATGCTCGAGGAAGCAAAAAGGGTCTTATCTTGCAATGATTACAAGCCTGAAATCGCTAATGCAATGCGTGATGCCGCTAAAAAGACAAAAACCCCTATCGGGGCTAATCCGGCGCTCTTAGACGCGGCAAGGCGTTATGAAAACCGGGACTGCGCTATTTTTAAAGAATGCACTTTGCGGCATTGTGAAGGCGGCGTGTGGTGTTCCATCTATAACCTTGGCGGAAGTCATGGCCGGATTGGTAGTGCTTACAGTCATTTGGGCAGGACCGTAGCGGATATTCCATTGCGAAAGCGGCGCAAACTGATGCTTGAGATGTTGGAATATAAGGCAAGACAGAAATCCCAAAAGCCGTCTAAAAAAGGAGCCGCGTTCTTAAAGAAGCAAGGCAAAAAATCAATTAGGTAATGACGAGGAATCAATTAGGTATCAATTGGGTAATGGGAAGGGCGTCATGTCATATGCGTTCATCGGTTTAGACAGTTTTATAGGGTCTAGTAATGACCAGCTTTAAAAGCTATAATTCACTATGGAAAAACAAGTTATGAAACTAAAAGTTTCAATCAAGTCCTTCGGATGCACCTTTTTATTAATGAAAGATTTATT
>ASOC01000147.1 GCA_000405945.1 Candidatus Omnitrophus fodinae SCGC AAA011-A17 | reverse complement strand
TGTAGAACTCAAGTCATGATTAAGTCTTTTCGCATTCTTTTAATTCCAGGATTGCTTTTGACAGCAATGGCCTTTCAATCCTGCGCGCAGAAAAATGGAAGCGATCTTACTCTGGGAACTTACACCGCGCTCCGTGAAGCGTATCAAGCCATTGTCCCGCTTTTTAAGAAATACTGGCAGGCGAAAACCGCTCATCTCATCGACGTCAAACAATCCTATTTAGGATCGGGCGCGCAAGCGAGAGCCATTGTGGGAGGATTTGAAGCGGACATTGCGGCGCTTTCACTCGAATCCGACATTGATGTGATCAAAAAGGCCGGTTTGATTAACAACGATTGGAAAAAGAATGAACATAACGGTATGGTGACCCGCTCTGTGGTGGTGCTGGCGGTGAGAGCGGGAAACCCGAAAAATATCCAGGACTGGCAGGATATTGCTAAACCTGGAATTCAGATTTTAACTCCTAATCCTAAGTCTAGCGGTGGCGCGATGTGGAATATTTTAGCCATGTATGGAGCCGCCCAAAGAGGAAAAGTTGCAGGCTATGACCCAAGTCCTGAAGGCGCCCGGAAGTTGTTGAAGGATGTATTTAAGAATGTGACAGTTTTTGACAAGGGCGCGAGAGAAAGCATTATTAACTTCGAAAAAGGGATCGGGGATGTTTTGATTACATACGAGAGCGAAGTGCTGGTAGGGCAGAAAAGCGGGCAGAATTACGAAATTGTGATGCCGACTTCCACAATTTTGATTGAAAATCCTCTGGCTGTGGTGGACGGATACGCTGGGCCGCACGGCACGCTGGAAGCCGCGCAAAGCTTCCGGGATTTTTTGTGGAGCCGCGAGGCGCAGACCGCTTTTGCCGAGGTTGGTTTAAGGCCCGTGAATGCTGAAGTGGCTGCCCGGTTTTCTTCAAAGTTTCCGTCTCCGTCTGATCTCTGGCCCATAGACTACCTGGGGAATTGGGACAAAGTCATTCCTGAATTTTTCGGAACAGCCGGTATTTTTACGTCCGTGATGGAAGAAATCCAGAAGGAAAAATAAATGGCCAGAATCAATGCCGGCGCCGTGAGTTTGAGGCTGACTGCCCTGGTTTATTTGGCATTCATGCTTTTCATTCCTCTAGCCGCAGTATTTCAGGATGGTTTTAAAAATGGAGCGGTTGGTTTCTGCAACAGCTTGTTCAATCCTGCGGCCTGGCATGCCTTGAAACTTACGATTTGGACGGCTGTGGTCATGGCTTTGATCAATGCGGTTATGGGAACTTTGACCGCCTATGTGCTGGTGCGTTATTCTTTCCCGGGCCGGGCATGGATGAACAGTCTTATTGACCTGCCGTTCGCCATTCCGACGCTGGTCACGGGCGTGATGCTTGTCATTTTATACGGGCCGCAGCAGGTTTTGGGAAGCTGGCTCAAGAATCATTGGGGCTGGGAAATTATTTTCGCGCCAACAGGCATTATTTTGGCTCTTCTTTTTGTGACGTTTCCTTTGGTACGTGCGCACGGTGGAGCCTCTTCTCATGGAAATCGAAGAGGACCAGGAAGAGGCGGCGCGCGCCTTGGGAGCTTCGTCATGGACGACATTTTGGAGAGTTCTTTTTCCCGCCATACTGCCGGGCATTATAAGCGGGACTCTTCTCACCTTTTCCCGCGCGCTCGGCGAATTCGGTTCCGTGGTGGTGGTGGCCGGGAATATCCCGTTCAAGTCTCAAACCGCGGCCGTTTATGTCTGGGGCGAACTGGAATCCCAAAACCGTCAGGGCGCCAGCGCCATGTCCGTGCTGCTGGTGGCCGTATCATTTTTTGTCATTTTACTGGTGGATTGGTTTGAAAAACGGAGAGGGAAATCGCGTGTCCGGTCATAGAAAACGTGCCAAACATTTTCTTCTCGCTTTAGTCTTAGGATATATCACTGTTTTGATTTTTCTGCCCATAGGAACTTTGATAGTGAGCGCTTTTTCCAAAGGGGGAGGCTCTGTTTTTAGGGTGCTTTGCCGACAAGATGTTCTTCACGCGTTTGGGCTGACATTTTCTTTGAGCGGCTTGGCCGTCATTTTAAACGCGGTGTTCGGTGTCATCATTGCCTGGGTTCTGGTGCGGCATCATTTTCCGGGCAGGAATTTATTGAATGCGCTGATTGATCTTCCTTTTGCTGTTTCGCCCGTGGTGGCGGGCTATATGCTGATTCTTCTTTTCGGGAGGACAGGGTGG
>ASOC01000146.1 GCA_000405945.1 Candidatus Omnitrophus fodinae SCGC AAA011-A17 | reverse complement strand
TGCGTCTGGGAAAGAACCTCGGCCTGGCCCGGGTCCGGTTCCTTGGCAAGAATCACATGGCCGATGCTTTGATCTTCAGGGATATCCTCCGGAAAACGTTTGGCACGCCATTCTTCAAAGTGCGCCGCACCCGGGCGAGTCAAAACTTCTTCGGTTAAATCCTGGGCCAAAAATTTTTCAAATTCTGCAGGTTCGGAAATATAAACCCCGTTGGGCGTGAGACGCACAAAATCAAGAAATTTTCCAATCAAAGGCCCTTTGCGGTGCGTCAAATCATCCTCGCCCATGGGTCCGCTCCAGAATAGGGCCATCATGACATCCAAAAGATCACGGGCCGACTCATCGTTGAGCCGGTCCGTGTTGTCAACATACCTAAGCGGTTCCTGATGGTCCGGATGTCTTCCGGCCAGCCAGGCAAAAAGACCGCGCGGATGCGTGAACAGGCTGTAATACCAGAAAAGCGTGATGTCATCATCCTCCATGGTTCTGTCATTGGTGAAAGTCAGAAAAGGAACCAAAGATCCGTAATTTGATTTAACCATGGGCCAGAAAGCCAAATCATTCAGGGCAGCGAGTTTTAAAATGGAATTCGCCCAGGGAATGGGGTCAACTCCCTGAAAGGAATAACGGGCCTGCGGCGATTCGGGAGCAACGGTGGCGGCTGTGATATTTTTCCGCGTTTTTAAAAGCGCGAACAAAAAGGCCTGAAAAGCTTCCTTGTTAGTCAAAGTGCCGCTAAATTCCTGATTGAGCCAATGAAGCAAATCCCTAACCATCACCTGACGCGACCTCTGGATCATCAAATTGTCCGTGGCAAGTTTATGGCTTTGCTGAACAAAGGAGCGCGGTAAAAACATGCTTCCTGTTGGAACTGCATCCACGGTTACGACCTGAACAGCTTCACTTCGCTGAACATCCCTGGCTTGCTGCAAACCAAATCCGGTCGCCTCAAAAGGGCCCCGGTTTATCAAATGGCTCCATCCGCCCCAGGATTGCTGGGTTAATAGCGAAAAATGAAACGCCACATGACCGATGCTTGTCCAACCCGCGCCGGGCACATCAATGTCCTCAATCGCCCCGTCTTGCGCCGGCCGGGAATGCTCGCCTATCTCTTTCTGATATTTGTCGTACCAGGCTTTATTCGAAAAAACACGCATGGCCAAAGCATTCAATTTCCGCGCCTGGTCTTCCAAATCCGACAGCGTGAATCCCGCGTCTGAAAACGGCCCGGGCAGGCTTACCAGCAAGGCAACCGTCGGATTAAAAGGGGCCGACTCTCGAAGATAGGCCATGACAGAATCATGCACTCTCACGGATTCTTTAGGCACTTTCTGTCTGGCGGCCACCGCAAAAACTTCGGCGGCCAAATTGTCATAAAGCGACTTTATCGAATTAAAAAACTGTTTGCGGAAAACACTGAACGCGAGAACCGGCGCAAGAACTTTCGCATAGGCCTTCAGAACAAGGTCGCGGTCTTTGGCCGGAATTCCGTCCATGCTTTCATAACCGCCGTGTAAAATCTTCTGCCCCACATCGGACTCCAGGAAAACCCGCAAAAGATAAGCCGCCTGATTCAGCACGGAAAATTCCTTCCCTTTCATATCCGCCTGTACCCATTGATCGAACAAATGGATAGTCCCGAAATAAGGAGAGCCCTGCTCGAATCCGTTAAACCGGTCAAGCGCGGCCTGAAAAAAAAGCGGGTCATCCAGGTGAATGAATTGAGTGACGCGGGTCCAAAACCTGCTGCGCGGGAAAATCGCTGTTTCAAGACCCGGAATCGCGCGGTCATCTTCAAAGGCCCGGAACTCATCCTGTCCCTGAAGAGCCAAATTTTTCAGCCCGGCGTAAAACAAAAGATGGGCCAATTCGTCCGGCTTGAAAGCCCCGCGGTCAAAGAATTCCCTGCCCAACGAGATGTCCGCAGGACTCACGAATTGAACCAGGTAATCTTCATCGGACCAGCGAAGTTCGTCAAAACCAAAAATTTTCCCTGCCGCAGCCAACTGCTGAAGATGATCCAGCACTTTTCCGGACAATGCTTTTTCCTTCGCTTTTTTTCTGCCCATAGCATTGATTTTCTTTCGCAATGCCGCCAGAACCGGGTCAAGAACTGCGGCACTTAAAGGACTCCTTTCCACGGAAGCTGCTTCAAGCATGGCCTCGCCTTTGCCCATATAAGTCCACCGCTCCACCTTCGGAGCAGACTCATGTCCCAGGCTGCTCGCCAGGGACTGCCGCCCCGAGCCGCCTTCCGCGGCTTGACCAAGCTGGCCCAGGC
>ASOC01000145.1 GCA_000405945.1 Candidatus Omnitrophus fodinae SCGC AAA011-A17 | reverse complement strand
GTCCTCCCGGGTATGAAAAACCGCAAATCCGGGAACGCATTGACTACTTTTATTGAAGTCATCGGCGATGAGGGTTTTCTTTTCACTTCTAGTTTGTTTGGTGTTTGCCGCTGATTACACCGTGCAGGCTGCAGAATCATCTTCTCTTGCTGAGACAGCTTTTGATTTTGCCGAGAAATACAATCCCAGGTATGAAGCAAAGGCCCGGCAGGAGTTTGACAGATGGCTTCAGGAGTTAAGTGCGCGGCTGTCTGATAGCGTAGGGTTTGCCGCAGAGATAACTGTTTGGGGGACGTTTCTATATGCTGAAAAAAAGATCAAATGTGGGAAAGAAAAAGACGGTTATCCTTTTTTTATTGATGACATACTGACCTCTAGGCAGGGCAGTCCGCTCGGGATTGCAGTGCTTTGGGCAGCTATGGCCGAGCGATTACAGATACCGTTTCACGTGTCGCTTAGCCCAAGACTTCCTTTTATGAGTTACGGCTCGGGAACCGGAAATAGTCATCTAGACTTGGATAATCCGCGTCAGTATAATGAACTTTCATACTTTGCTCTCTCATCGGGAATCCCTCCAGGCGATCAAAAGCAGATGGTCGATAATTCTTCCTACTTTCGTCGGTTGTCCGTAAAGCAAGTTATGGCTCTTTGCAAACAGTCTGTAGCAGTGAAAATGGCCCAAGCCGGACATCGGGAAGAGGCGAAGCGGCTTCTTTTCGAGTGTAAACACGAATTCCCAGGTGTCGCTCAAATTTCGGCGGACTTGGGTGGGTTGTTTCTTGAAGATGGGGACGTCTTTTCCGCCCGGCAGGAGTTTGAAGAGGCGGTACGTTTTTTCTCTCACGATCTCCAGGTTTTTCGGTCTCTTTCCGAAATCGCATGGCAGTCGGGAGATTTAACGCGTGCCAAGGAATACTCGGAGCGTGTTCTTGGAATTAATCCAGATGACACAGAGGCCCTCCGGTCGGTTATTAGGATCAAGATTTTGCGTGAGGGCTTGCGCGCCGCGGAGCCAGACATACTTCAGCTTACCCGGCTGCGGCCGGAAGACCCGGAAGCCATGCTTTTCCGCGGCCTGCTGCTTTATTTTGGAGGAAATGAATCAGCAGCTTCGGATGTTTTTAAAAAAGTTATGGGAACAAACGGGAATGAAGCGGACGCTCTTGTTATTTATGGGCTTCATTATTTTTTGCAGGGAACCTGGGGGCTGGAAGGTTTTTTTTGGAAATCCATGGAATACTTCCGCAGAGCGGAAGAAATAAATCCGGAGCATTGGACGGCGCGATATCTGATAGGGCTGGTTTATTTGTACACGCAACAATACCCAAGAGCCAAAGAAACATTTGAGTCTCTGCTTAAAAAAACACCTAATTCACCAGATGTTTTGCTGCGGCTTGCGCGGGCTTTGGTGGAGCTCGGAGAGTTTACGGAAGCAGGCGTCCGAATCGGGAAAGCGGAAAGCTTGGAGCCCAATACGCCCTCGCTTCGGTTTGCTAGGTCTCTTCTTTTTTTTCACCAAGCCCGGCTCAAAGAGGCTATCCGCGAGATGGAACTAGCTGTGGCCAATGCGCCTTATTTGGAAAGAAATCTTTGGCGCCTTGCGCTTGCGGATATTTGCGTCGAATCTAATGAGATCGACAAAGCGGCCATGGTTGTCGAGCCAGTTCTTGCTGAGTTCCCGCAGAATCACCGGGCGAATCTTTTATTGGGCCGGATTTGTATCGAGCGGAAAGAGTGGGATTTGGCGGAAAAGAGGCTGAATGTGGCTATGCAGGGAACCAGAGAAAACGGGGAGGCTCTGCGGTTGCTTGCTAAGGCTGAATTTGGCCGTGGTGAAATGGAAAAAGCCTGGCATTATATTCGCGCTGCCCAACGGGCTGGGACTCATGATCCCGAATTAATGTCGGAACTTAGAAAGATTTCCAAAGAGCCCAAAAGTAAAAAGGTGGAGCATGTGGTGGTCACGAAGTAAGGCGGCCTGTGTTTGTTTTTCTCTTCTTCTTGTGTTCGGAGGCGGCTGTCCGGCGGAGGCTTCTTCCGAGTCGGAGCTGCAGAACAGGCTTTTTGAGCCAGGTGAGGTTTCATTTCTAGAAACAGCCTGTCTTTTCTCACAAGTCATCCAAAAGAATACTGAAACGTCAAAAGCGAGGGAGACTGTGGAAGTCCTCGCGCGTGAAATAAGGCCCAGTCTCCAGGCCGGAATGACTCCGGCGGAAATTGTTGAGGTTTTGAAATATTTTATAGGGCTATCCACTTGACTCCAGTGCCCCCAATATGTAGTGTTGGCGGGGATGGAAGATTA
>ASOC01000144.1 GCA_000405945.1 Candidatus Omnitrophus fodinae SCGC AAA011-A17 | reverse complement strand
AAATGGCCGATATTGAAATAGTTAGGTATCATACAACTCAATGACACAGGCTTCTTCCGTCAAAACCCAAGACAAGGTTCATTTTTTGTGGACTTTCTTCGTCGAATTCGGCGGCTTTCTGATTTTTACCAAAACGGCTGTCGTATCCTCGTTTTTGCCTCCGTACAAAAGATCCATCACCCGCCGTCATATGGACGACATCGGGGTAGGTTCCCTTCCGATTGTGACCCTGACCGGGATTTTTATGGGCCTGGTCTTGGCCCTGCAAAGCATTGTGGAGCTGCGCAATCTCGGGGCAACCACCCTCATCGGCCGGCCGATCGGGACGACGGTGATCCGGGAGTTGGGCCCTGTTTTGTCTTCTATGATGGTGGCAGCCCGAACCGGCTCTTCGATTGCCGCGGAATTGGCTTCGATGACAATCGGCGAGCAAATTGACGCGTTCCGGGCGGAAGGCTCTGACCCTGTCAAAAAACTGGTGGAACCCCGGTTAGTGGCTTGCACCCTGATGATGCCGGTGCTTACCACTATCTGCGACGCCATCGCGTTTGTGGGCGCCTGGATTATCGCCTGCCAGGTGGTTCAGATCAGTTCTTTCTTTTTCTGGGATTCGGTCTTTGAAGTGCTGACGCCGGCGTTTATATGGGGCGGGCTGCTCAAATCCCTTGCCTTTGGCTTTATCATCGGAACCATGTCGTGTTACTCGGGGATGAAAACCGGTTTGGGGTCCGCGGGCGTGGGCCAGGCGACAACGCGCGCCGTTGTCATGGCCGCGATTTCCATTCTGGCGGTTGATTTTCTGTTAACAAAACTTTTTACAGCCACGTGGTGGTGAACTTTGATTATTCAGCTTAAGCATGTGACGCTGCGCTACGGCCAGCTCGAAATCGTCAAGGATATTAATTTAAACGTCAAGCAGGGCGAGACTAAAATCATTTTAGGACCTTCGGGTGTCGGTAAAAGTACGATTTTAAAAGCGATTTTGGGACTTTTACGGCCCGCAGCCGGCGAAATTTTCGTGGAGGGGCAGGAAATTTCAAATCTCCGCGAAAGGGATTTGGTGCGCGTAAGGCTGAAGATGGCGATGGTGTTCCAGCATGGGGCGTTGTTTGATTCCATGACCGTGGGTGATAATGTGAGTTATCGTTTGCGGGAACTCGGGCTCGCGGACAAGGCTTCCATCGAAAAGCGGATGCGGGAAGTGCTCAAATTTGTGGGGATGGAGCACGCCGTGGGTCTCAAACCAGCCGAGCTTTCAGGCGGCATGAAGAAAAGGGTGGCCATTGCCCGTGCGCTGGCTCCGGACCCCGATATTTTTCTTTTTGACGAGCCCACGGTGGGGCTTGATCCGATCAATTTTTTCAATGTCGAGCAATTGATTGTGAAGCTGCAGAAAAAGCAGAAAGCTACCATCATTATTGTGACGCACGATGTGGAAAGCGCGATGCGGCTCGCTGCATGACCGAAAATTTATTTTCGAAGGCAGCCCGGCCGAACTTCAGCGCCATGAAGACAAAAGGGTACGGGCTTTCCTGGACCCGGCCAGTGTTTATTCATCCGATTAGAGAGGGAAACTATTTATGGGACATTTTGATCAAAAAAAAATGTGGAGTGATTTCAGGGTCGGGCTGATCGGTTTTATCGCTCTTTTTCTTATAGTGCTCGGCATTATTTTCGCGGGCGGCGACAAGGGGCTTTTGTTCCGGGAAACGACGGCTCTCAAAGCCGAGCTTGCGGATGTTGGCGGCCTTAAAAAAGGTGCGTCGGTCACCATAGGCGGAATGATCATAGGCAAGGTGACGGATATTACTTTTCTCGATGATCCTGAAAAAAACCGGATCGAAGTGACCATGCTCATCCGTTTGGACGCGAGAAAACTCATCAGGACGGATTCAATCCCCACCATGCGGACTCAAGGGATGATGGGCGACCGCTACATTGATATCTCGAGAGGCGGCCGCGAATCAGGAGTGCTTCCGGAGGGCGGATTTTTGATCGGAACCGAGACTTCGGATTTTGATAAAACGCTTCACAAGGCGACGGCCGTGCTGGATGAGACCCATCAGGTGCTGAATGCCGTCAACGAACAGCGCGGCACCGTGGGACAGCTCTTTTACGATGAGAAATTTTATGCTAAACTCCTCGAAATCTCCGACCAGGTGAATGGATTGATCAAGGACTTCAAGAAAAATCCGCGTAAATATATCAAGTTTTCATTGTTCTGATAAATCATCGGAACTCTTTTCTTTAATCCAATAAAAGCGGCTCACGAATCACATCTCTGATTAGTGTGAGCGCTGGCCAGATTCGCGACGAGTCTCGCCCAGTGAACGCTCCAGGGCTTTACAGTCGTAGCCTCTTTGTCTTCAGGGTTCCGTGGAGCGTCACCCTGAACCAAAACCATTTATCCGCGGGTTTGCGTTTGCGGCTTCTTGGTTCATGGGTAAGAAATTCGTAAAATCTTAAAAAAATT
>ASOC01000143.1 GCA_000405945.1 Candidatus Omnitrophus fodinae SCGC AAA011-A17 | reverse complement strand
ATGGGGTGTCGCTTTCAAGCGGATTTCACACAGGACTTTTCGAGCAGTTTCGCCGTATCTACCGAAGTAATTACTCTTACTGACATTATTGGCGCGCTCTTTACGTGTGAGTGGCGGCTGTCCAAAGCCAACATGGCAAATAAGATCAAAGGCATCAAAATCTCGGCCCACTTCCTCGGCCAGCGCCTTGATTAAAACCCCATGCTTTTCAAGCTGTTCAATGATCGCCACCTTTTTTTCAGCGTGGCTCCACTTTTGCAAGAATTCATTAAGCGAAGAAAACTCCTTAGAGATATTTTTGCGCGTATAGTCTTTGAGCGATTCGGATATTAACTTGCCATTCGCATCCAAGTATTGGACACGCTCGTTGACAATCTCTACGGGAACATTATCAACATAATATTTGGGTCTACTCCCTCCCGTTGGTGGCCAAACGTCGATAATTGTTCCACCGCCATCGTCATCGCCGCCATTTCCTTCACCGCCCTCAGTCCCATCATCTCCATCAACAATGTCATCAGGAGGAACCGGCGGATCATCTGGCCCGGGTTCGTAAATCTGCACCGGATTGCCATCAAAGTTTGGATCTGCGAATAACTCCGTGGCTTTTTTAAAATCCATAATCGTGAAGAAAAACTTATCATAATCTTCATTAATGCGCGTGCCACGTCCGATGATTTGTTTGAACTCCGTCATTGATTCTATGCGGCGGTCTAAAACTACGAGTTTGCAAGTCTGCGCGTCAACTCCGGTCGACATTAACCGCGAGGTCGTCACGATGACTGGTTGTTTGCTCTCAGGATCGATAAAATTATCAAGTTCTGCTTTACCCTCAGGGTTATCACCCGTAATACGCATAATGTATTTCCTGCTTTTTGCCGCAATATCGCCATTCTCGTTTACCAAGGCTTGCCGCATTCGTTCCGCATGCTCAATGTCTTCACAGAAGATAATCGTCTTATCGTAGCGGTCTGTTCCTTTAAGAAATTCGGTGACTTTGCGCGCCACCAATTTGGTCCGTTCATCAAGCACCAAAGTTCGGTCCATATCGCGTTGGTTGTAGATACGATCTTCGATCTCTTCACCGCATCGATCTCGTTGTCCTTTTTCAGGTCGCCATCCGGTAAGATCCTTATCGATATCGATTCTTACCACCTTGTAGGGCGCTAAAAACCCATCATCAATGCCTTGTTTGAGACTGTAGGTGTAAACCGGCTCTTCAAAATAAGCGATGTTGGAAATGTCTCGCGTTTCCTTTGGAGTTGCGGTCATACCAATTTGAGTAGCCGAAGAAAAGTATTCAAGAATTTCGCGCCATGCAGATGCTTCAGCCGCGCTTCCACGGTGACACTCATCAACCACGACTAAATCAAAAAAGTCTGGCGAGAATTGCTTGTAGATATTTTGTTTTTCTTCATTCCCGGTCACTGCTTGATATAGCGAGAGGTAAACTTCATAAGACTTATCAACATGACGATTTGTGATCTTGGTCATTGCACCGCCAAACGGTTTAAAATCATTATTGCGCGTTTGATCGACAAGAATATTGCGGTCGGCAAGAAATAAAATTCTCTTTTTCTGCTTTGATTTCCATAAGCGCCAAATGATCTGAAAGGCTGTGTAGGTCTTACCGGTTCCAGTCGCCATGACAAGCAGAATGCGTTTCTGGCCTTTCGCAATGGCCTCAATCGTTCGATTGATGGCATTGATCTGATAATATCTTGGGGCCTTTCCGCTGCTATCCGTGTAGTAATCCTGCGTCACCAGATCAAAACGATTCTCATCGATTTCTTTCCAGAGACAATATTTTGCCCACAAAACCTCAGGCGTTGGAAAATCAGCAAGGGCAAGCTCTCGTTCAGGGGTATTGCTTGTGCCAGTTCGATCATGTTCAAGAAAGCCGTCACCGTTTGAGGAGTAAGCAAAAGGAACGCCGATCATCTCAGCATATTTAAGAGACTGCTGCATCCCATCGCCAATAGCGTGATTATTGTCTTTGGCTTCTATGATCGCGATGGGGATGTTGGGTTTGTAGTAAAGGACATAATCGGCGCGTTGGGCAGGCGTCCGATGATGGCTGCGGCCGCGGACAACTACTCGGCCCTTAGTGAGGGTTACTTCTTCGCGAATCTGAGTATTAAGATCCCACTGAGCGTCTGTGACGGCAGGGGTAATGTATTTTGTGCAAATATCTCTTTCGGAAAGTTCTTTTTTTGAACTCATGCGCGTGTTTTCCTAGCAGGTCGCTGTTTTCTTACCCAATGGTCGACCTCTTTTAAATCAAACCGCCATTGTCCGCCTAATTTGGAGGCGGGCATTTTGCCCCGTTGGCAAAGCTTATAGACTTTCTCCTTGGAAACTTGGAGGTAATCAGCGATCTGTTCTATGGTGAGCCATTTATCAGTCATTTAACACTTGTCCATTTTTTGCCAGATTATACTAAAGATCGCATGCGGACAGGGGATTTTATTCTTTAAAGCAGGGGTCTATTAAGTACCAGGAAAAATAAGGGATAAAGGGCTTCCCTTTTGTAATTGTTTAGC
>ASOC01000142.1 GCA_000405945.1 Candidatus Omnitrophus fodinae SCGC AAA011-A17 | reverse complement strand
AGAGGTTCATTCACGACATTCCGTCCGCCCGAAACAATTTTGGGCGTGATAAGAATAACGATTTCTGTTTTACGGGCGCTGTCCCGCCTGCTTTTGAATAAATGTCCTAAATAAGGAATATTCATCAGTTTCGGAATACCTTTTTCATTTTCAGTCAATTCATCACGCATAAGCCCCCCAAGGATGATCGTGACACCGTCTTTCACAATCACGCTTGATTCGATATAGGTTGTATTCACCAACGGGATTTCATTTTTGGTCGGAGTGACCAAGGTTCCGGTACGGCTTGAAATCTCGGGGCGGATCTTCATGGTGATATAGCCGTCGTCATTGATCACCGGAGTCACCATCAGGTTGATACCCACATCAATGAATTTGATTTCTTCGCTCACGGAAACGTTGTTTCCCGTTCCCGTCGAAGTGGTCACGACATAAGGGATGCGGTCGCCGATATTGATTTTGGCTTCCTGCCTGTCCAGGATCATAAGCCGCGGATTGGCCAGCACCTTGGTATTGTCCACTTCTCTCAAGGCTTTGATCGCTACCGTAAAATCATCGCCGTCAACATTTCCCACCGCGATTTTTCCTACTGTGCCCAAATTCGCATCTGTTGAAACATTGGAAGAAATCGGAAAAGCGCCGCGGAAATTCAGACTTTTCAGCATCTCATTGCCGCCGCGCTTAAAGGCCTTTTCCCAGTCAATCCCGTAATCGTATTTGGGATTCAGCGTGAGCTGTAAAATCCTGCCCTCCACCAAAACCGCCCTGGTTTTTTTGTCCAGCGCCTTAATCATGGGCAAGACCTCTTTCATCCGGTCCGGGTAGGCGCTTATCAACAACTGATTGGATCTCGGGTCGGCGATGACACTGCCCACAGCCTTGGCGTCGAGCTGGGCCTTGAGC
Organism: Candidatus Omnitrophus fodinae SCGC AAA011-A17; assembly: GCA_000405945.1. Taxonomy (GTDB): domain Bacteria; phylum Omnitrophota; class Omnitrophia; order Omnitrophales; family Omnitrophaceae; genus Omnitrophus; species Omnitrophus fodinae. The sequence goes on along the minus strand of ASOC01000142.1, from coordinate 1,659 downwards.
TGGGGTTCCAAATCTTTGGCACTCGCGTACTGAAGGTTGATCACTTTGGTCTCCAGTTTATTTTCCACTTCATCGATAAGCGCGTTCATCTGCAGCAGCTTTTCATTGGTGTCTATCATGACCACAGTGCCGGTTTCTTCATCGACAATCACCTTGCCGATTGTGCTTTGAACCGACTGCAGTGTGGTAATAACATAGGCCGGCTTGGCGTACCGCAAAGTCCTTGTCAAAATTTTTTTCTTGTCATTGTACGGCTTGCCATAAACCGTAAGGTATTCCTCTTCGGTCATGATGTAGATGATGCCGCTCTTGACTTCATAGGCCAGCTGATTTGAAATCACGATGATATCCAGGGCGTCTTGAATCGCCACATTTTTCAGAAGAAGCGTCGAACGGCCCTGGATGTTTTTGCTGGTGACGATATTGAGATTGCCCTGCAGCGCCATAAATTTGAACACATCCACCACATTGATATCCCTCAAATCGAGAAAAATCTTTTTGTTCAAACCCGTGTTGGGCTGGCCGGAAAAAGGATCGGCGTATTCGGCGTGTAGTCCTGAGGCGAGAACCAACAAAGAAAGACATGCCGCGAATCCGGCCGCGACGGACATCCGATAGATCTTTTTCATCTCAATTCCATCTCTTCATCCTGATATTTAATAATCACGCTGTCTTGATTGATTTTAACCACTTTAAGCCCGGAAATGGAGTCGCCCTCTTTCAAAAAGGCCGTCAGATTCTTTTCGATATCCTCGATCATGCAAAAGGTCCGGCTCGCATCAAACGGGTTCACCGATATGCCCGTCAATTTGAGCTTTTTGGTCATGTCGAGAAGAAGCAAGGAAACGGCTGTTTTTTCGTTTTTGGCATCTTCCGCTCTCTTGCCGTAAGGAACGAAAATATTCCTCAAATCCCCTTCCTCGAGCAGACCCGATTCAAAATCCCGTTCTTTCACGCCTCCGAAATCAGCTCTTTTGTGCTGTTTTTCATCCCACTTAAAAATGGAATCATTGTTGAGAGCGTTCATCTCAATGAGCACGCCGACAACCAAAAAACACGACAGCGCGATGACCGCCATGGTGGCCGCGCGGTTCACGTCTCTGAGCTGAAAGCGGCCCTTCTGCCGTTTAAAATAGGACTCGAAGTTTTCCCTGGCCGTGGCGGCATACGCCTTCCACGTGCTCGGCGACAGATATGCCTTGAGCGGCAATTTCTTCTTGGACGGCTGCCGCGGCTGCTCGGGCGATGAGCCCGTTTCCTCGATCAGCTTGAGCAGTTTTGCTTCCGGTGTTACAGATGCGTCTGAGTCAGCCATCCCGACCGCACATCCTCATCAATGATTTCACGCACCACCGCCTCGTCCACCACCCACTTCTGCTTCATCACAAGCGTCTTCAAAGCGCGGTGGCACAGCAGGGTGATTTTTCTCGGATAGCCGCGGGACACCTCATGAATCAAGTGAATGCCTTCATCCAGGAAAAGCCTTGCATTGCCCGTGTAGCCTGCCTGTTTGATACGAAAAAGAATCATGTCTTTGGCTTCCGCGAATCCCAGCGGGTTCAAGGTGTATTTAAAACTGATGCGGTCCATAAAATTAGGAATAGCCAGGATTTTGGAATGCAATTCCAACTGGCCGAGAAGCACCAGCTGCAGCAGTTT
>ASOC01000141.1 GCA_000405945.1 Candidatus Omnitrophus fodinae SCGC AAA011-A17 | reverse complement strand
TCTTTCGTGTATTCCACTTTCATGGCGCCAAATCCGCTGTGGCTGGGGTCTTTGGACTGCGAGCGGCGATAGACGCGCGTGCCGTCAATGTCCCACCAGCCAAGCGATGAGTCGGGCGTCCAGAAACTCGCGTCTTCAAAATTATCCAACACAGCCGGCTTGCGGTTCTCGAGCTTCACGGTATCAAGATAAACCGTACCTTGCGAAGCGCCGTTGCCCGGATCCACGAAAAAAAGAATGTTATCGATAGCGGCCTTGTTCAGCGTGACGCCTGAAAAATCGTAAACCAGATGATTCCAGCCCAAGGGATTGGCGGCTTTAAGCACCGCCACATCCCGCTCCGCCTGGCTCTGATCCCGGAGTTTCACCAAAAGCTCACAGGCTCCGTAAACATTGATGGAAAGAAGTTCATGCCGGCTGAAGTCGCGTTTAGGATTGGCTGCCGAAAAATGAGCGCCCATGTAGGAATAGGGTTTTCCGTTTTTAGAATAATCAACGCGCATCCCGACGCGGCCGTCATAAAACGTGCTGAAACTGTTGGAGCGCTGGTAAACAGCGGTTCCGTCAATGTCCCACCAGCCGGCCGTGGTATCGGGTGTCGCAAAATCACCGTCTTCAAAATCATCCAAAGTCACGTCAGGGGCCGCACCGGAATAACCGGAAAACTTAGCGCGGGAAAGCGCCTTCACCACATACTGGTTCTGCATGAAGGTGCGCCACACCAGCTGGCTTTTTCTATTCTCCAGCATGAGAAGAATAATGCCTTGATCAATTCCGATATACCAGTTGTCCACCCAGTTCCGGTTCCGGTTGAATGCGTCCACAAACCCGTAAGTCTTCCATATCCTGTCGCCCTGCTCCTTGTAAATCTGCTTGAGCGACGGAAGCGCGATGTCTTCGGCCAGGGCGATGGATGCGGCTATGCCGGTGGGCGCAAGGGTTCCGTCAGAAATATTATAATAAGACGGCCGCGCCCCGTAGGCCTTATAGCCGTCCGGGCCGTCGCAGGCCGTGAGCCCCCAATAGTACTGGCTGTAGCCGAGGCCTGAATTGTCGATGGCGTAACGCTGGTTAGCGCGTACGCCTTCAATGGAATTTTGCCACCAATTCACGCCCAATTGATCCGTCGTGTTCCTGAAATCAAAATAGACTTGCGGGAATTGATAGGTGAAAATTTCGCCGCCCGCGGTAACTGCCCTTGGGCCGGGCAAAACTGTAGAATGAGTCCGCGGGAACCGAGTAAACCGGCGCGCCTATGCCCAGCAGATACAATAAAATGGCTTCTGAATAGGAATTGTAATAACCCTGAAAACCGCTGGTCTCGTTCCAGGCCTGGCGCATCTGATTAAGGTTCGCGTCGTACATCCAATTCCACTCCACCCGGCGGTAAATGGAATCCGCCAAAGTTTTGACATCGCCGCCGAAATATTCGCCGGCCTGAAGCGCGCCCGCCACTAGAATGGCCGTGTCCAGAGAAGAGACCTCAAGAAAGGGTTGAGCCGAGGGTTTAGCGTCCGGCTTGAGAAAATGATAGAAAAATCCGTGAACATTGGGTGTCACGCTTTGAAAAGTTTGCAGTGTTTTTTTGGCCCGGTCATAAGCCGCGGTCCGCGTCATCCAACCCCGTTGGGCGCCCACGGTAAGGCCGGAAAGATAAAAACCGGTTGAGGCAATACTAGCCACGGTGGCAGGCGTGCCGTCCGTGGCAAACCTGTCCAGCGTCAGGCCGTTTGCATTCGTGGTGGCCACCAAATAATCGAAAGTGCGCTTGGCCAGCGTGTCCAGAAACTGCTCATTGGACAAAACATTGACCTGAATGACATTGCTCCAGGCGCTCGCCTTGCCCCCGTTTTCCGGAAGCTTGTTCCATGCCCGGACGCGGTAATAATAAAGCCCCGGCGCCTTGTTGGGTATGTTTTCTTCATTCACTTTGGGCCAATATTGCGGCGCGTTAGGCGTTGAAAAATTCGACCTGGTGTCTTCAGCCAGCTGATAAATAAAATTACCGGGATCATTCGTCCACTGAAGCCTGAAACCGTTATCAAGAGGAGAGCGCGGAAGCCCCAACAAAGTCGGGGTCTTGGGCGTGGGCACATCCACAGAAACATCATTGCTTTGCCCCGTGACCTGAATCTGCCCATTCGAAGCCTTGAACCCAAACAAAACCCGGTAGCGCCAGGTGCCGGTCACGGTCCGGGTCAAGGTAATGGGCGTGGTGGCATTCCCATTATAAAGAAGCGTCAAAACACCTTTCGGATTCCATTCAAAAGATATCGCCCATAACCATTCGAAGCCGGCGACCAGCTCAAGGTGAAAGTCGTGCTTGTGGCAGAATTATTACGGATATTGGAAACGCTAAGATTGACCTTGGTCAAGGCCCAAACAGGGCTCTCGGCAAGGGTTAAAAAAAGAAGGGCAAAAAGGATGAGACGCTTCCTGACTCGCATAAGTCCCGTTATCATACCGCCACCTCAAAACTTGCACAATAAGAAATATTAACCCCCTTCCAGCAACTCAAAGGCTTCCAAAACGCCGCCACAGATAAAATCTTCAAATAAACTGAAATC
>ASOC01000140.1 GCA_000405945.1 Candidatus Omnitrophus fodinae SCGC AAA011-A17 | reverse complement strand
GAACATCTAAGGAAAAGTCCAGGCAATGCCCCATTGTAATTAAAGTGTTTTTATCCTTAATTTTTAAATCGGCAATATAATAGGCATCCCACATCGCATGACTATAATTACAAAGGTCCGCATAGACAGTATCGTGAAACTCTAGCAACTCGACTTCGCGCGCCCGCTCTTTTAACCCCTCATCATTCAGCTTGTTTTTGCGCATAGTTGGAGCCTTTGAACGATTATAAAAATCATCGCAAACATCAAACATCCATTCAGGAGATGAATTTTTAGGGTGTCGATAAATATATCTAGCATTAATCATTTCTTCGGCGAGAGAACGTAGACCAACGGCAGAAAGTAATAATCCATCAATGTTCAGAGAGGCTATAACTTGAGAGCATAAATCGCCAGTGGTCCAAAGGAACTTCTTGGCGATTATTTTGCGATTAGCTTCGCGCGGATTTGGTTCATTTACCAAGCCAACATTAATTGCACCAAAGTAGTCAGTGCAAACCGCTCTGTTAAACTCTCGGAATTGAGTAGCCAGCAGCATCCCATATCGCATTCTCTCGGCAAATGACACACTCATCGAGACTTTAAAAAAAAGATAACCATTTAGACGGTTGAGGAGGATTCAAAATATTCGGGATAAAACTTATTCAATTTGCTTTGTATTTGAAGATAGAAGTCCTTTGTTTCATCGGAAGGATCAATCTCTTTAAAAATCTCGACCCAATTACGCATATGAAAATAATGGAAATTGGAGCTGAGCTCTTCAGCCACGATACTCATAATTTCAAAAAAATCCTTCTCACTTCGCTCTTTAACGATTCTGAAAAGCTTTTCCGAAGGGTCCCACAAGGACTCCCTTTCTAAACGATTCTGATAAAAGTGCGTCTCTGTTTTTAAAGCTTTTTTTAACAACTCTATATGCTCTTCGTACTTTTGAGGATTTTCTAAGGTTATCTCTAAAATCTTGTATAAGAAGTCGAATTTCCGTCGGCTGTACTGCTCGAATAACAGCTTCCAGTATTCTTCGACATCATTGAATTGCTTTTTGACATCTTCATCTTTATCTACTACGAGCCTCCAGAAATCCCAAGCTAGAGCACTCCCGAATTTCTCGCTATCCTGGCATAATCTCTGAAGGCGCTTTTGGAAAGGCAAAGCATGAAAAGGCGTCTCTTTAAAAAATCTCTGTCGATATACCGCGAAGTATACGAATAAAAATTCTGAGTCGGGCACCTGATATCTTTCAAAAAAATCAAGCATCGTGGTCGCTTCATCTTGATTTGCATCTCGAAAGTTATTTAAAACATGCGCAAAATAAGAAAAAAAGGAACGGGGATTTGCATCTTTACACTCAATCTGAGTTTCCACAATGCGCAATAACTCGAAAACAATTTTTCTGATCTTGCGATCAAATTGGTTACCCAATAATCGCCTCACACTCTTGTGGGCAAGCACTTCAATCGGAATTAGCGCTTGCTGACGAACATACAAGTCAGGCTCTGAATAACCAAGTTTTTTTGCGTGCTTACCATCTAAATCCAATAAAATTAATGAACGATTAAAAGCATACTTAATCAATTCAGGGTTTTCAGTTAAAGCAAACTTTTGCAGCGCCCAAGGTATATTGCCTCGCACTGAAGTGATTATAGTTTCCGCTTCGCCTCGTTTAATTTTAGAGTGGTAATTAAAGTCAGACCTTGCGTCAGTATTCGGATCGGGATCATCAATAAACATATCAATAATTCGTCGAGCGTCCCGATAGCATTTCTTCTCAGCTAATTCTTGCGCAAGTCTTACGATGCTGGTTCTGAAATGAGAATTATTTTTAAACTTTGTCTGAACAACATTTTTGTTGGTCAAATAAGGCTTTAACAGCTCAAAGGTCTTGACTGCATTTTCTTTTCCAAGCCGATCGATCACCCCCGCCAAAAAAGATAAAACTCGATTTGACGGAGATCTTCTCTTTAATAATTGAGAGACTATTTTTTTACCTTCCTGTGATCCTTTTGACCAGTCACCCTTAATTAAATCTGCAAGCACATCGCTTTTATCCCACACAATATCTCTACGCAAACCATGCAAGTATTTCTCAAAATCAAACGTTTTAAAAATCTCGCAAACAAAATCGGGATCGCTTTTTGCTATCCCCTCACCAATCATCAACTCGAACAAGTTATAATTTGCATCAAATTCGAAAAATCTCTTCTGCTTAACTAAGGCAAGCAGGAAGTCTTTAGCCGGATCAAAGTTGGCCTTTATCAACTTCAGAAGAATGCTTATCGCAAAAATCGTTGTCGGATATAAACCACCCGTTCTATCGCTAAAACTTTGCGAGTTAATAACGAGAAGCCTCATTACATTCTCAAGACCAATCAAATCAAGATTTCGCCCCCGCATATCATCAAAAATCATTTCTGCGGCATTCGGTATGCCTCTTTTAATCTTTAATATTTGCGACACATACTTAAAAGTCTTGCTTTTCTCGTTTTTGTTCAGTCCCTTGTTTTCTAAACGGTCCAATAGAATAGAAATTAGAGCGCGTTTTAAATAAACTGGACATTCTTTACTCATCCCGGGCTTACTTAATATATTCACCGCGCATTTTTGTACATATCTTCGAACAAGGGCTCGAATAGCAATCTGACTATTCCTTTGTCAGTAATATTAAACGAATTGCCGGCCCTGGACACTCCACTACCAATCCACTCATA
>ASOC01000139.1 GCA_000405945.1 Candidatus Omnitrophus fodinae SCGC AAA011-A17 | reverse complement strand
GTCGGAAGTGGACGAAATTTTTCAAATGGCGGAGCGTTTTCCCGGGTTTGAGGCCACGGTGAATCTTGATGAAAACAGGCTGACCCTGCATCTTCCGGAGGAAATTTCTTTCCATTTCGAAATCGACCCGGCCGTGAAAGAAAGACTGGTTCACGGCTTTGACGATATCGGCCTCACGCTCAAGCAGGACGAGGCCATCCACGCTTTTGAAGCCAAGCACAATCCCCAGATTTATTAAAAACCTTCGCTTAAATTAAGCGAAAATGATTTTGGCGGGTGGAAATCCGTTGAAATTTTGCACCGCGCTGGCGCAGGAATAAGCCCCGATATTTTTCACGTAAACGGCGTCGTTCACGTAAAGCTCCGGGATCTCAGCGTCCATGCACAGCGTGTCAAAGGAGTCGCAGGTGGGGCCGGCCAGGGCGCTCAAAAACTTCTGCCCCCGACGCAGGGTCTTGAACTCGTACTTGCAGTGGTCAAACACAATGCCGGAAAAATCCTGGTACACGCCGTCATTGAGGTAATAATAATTCTGGTTGTTCCGGAAAGCCCTTCCCACCACCTGGGTGACCAGGATGCCAGCGGGTCCGGCAAAGAAGCGGCCCGGTTCGGCGATAAAAGTCACTTTTCGGTCAAAAAGCAGTTTGATTTGTTTTTGGATTTGCGCGGCCATTCTTTCGAAATTGACCCCGATTTCGCCGTCAAAATGCGGGATCGGAAAGCCTCCGCCTATGTCCACGATTTTCAAAGGGATGTCGGCTTCCTCCGCCTGGTTGAAAATGTTGGAAGTGATTTCCAGGGCCTGCAGATAATTTTCCACGTTTTTTGACTGTGACCCGACGTGAAAGCTGATGCCCACGGGATTGAGCTTGAGAGCTTTGGCCTTGCGTATCATCGGAAACGCCACGTCCGGGTCAGCGCCGAATTTAAGCGAAAGATTCACGACGCTCCGGTGATTGTCCACCTTGATCCTCAGAATCACGTGCGCGCCGGGATAATGCTCGGCGATTTTGTAAAGTTCAGGCTCGTTGTCGAAAGTCATCATTTTTACGCGGCATTTCCGGGCCGAGATGATGTCTTCTTCCGACTTGATGGTGTTGGCAAAAATAATTTTTTCAGGCTTGGCCCCGAGCGCCAGCACGGCCTTCATTTCCGCGGCGCTGGCCACGTCAAAACCCGAGCCCAGATTGATAAATGTCCGGATGATTTTCGGGTGTGGGTTGGCTTTGATGGCGTAAAACGGCGTCACGCTGGGCAGTGCTTTGCGGAACCTGCGGTATTGCCGCACCAGCTGGTCTTTCCGGATAATCATGAAAGGGGTCTTGTGCTTTTTAAGCATGGTCCGGATCAGGGGCTCGATTCCGTTTGTATCGGTAACCCGCCGGGCGGCGGGCTTGTTAGACGGTAACAGTTTTTCGCTTATCAGGAGCGCCGTCGGCGCGGTGGGCACGTTTTCTCTCCTTGTGGTCCACCAGGAAAGTCGTGAATTGCCAGACGTCCTCTTCCTGGGGCCTTTCGATGTCGTATTTCGTGAACTTGGTGTTGAGATTTTTGAGGGGCGTCCAGTCAACACGTTGCGAAACAAAAGGTTTTATGTAAGGAATCGAGATGTCCAGGATGAATTTATGATCAATGTCGTCAGGCAGGCGCAATCCCTTTCTTGGATTTTGAATCATCCACATCGCGGCGGCGACTACCGACACCGCCACCTGCAGGGTAGTGGCCTGCTGATGAGGCACCATCTTGCGCGAGGTGTGAATGTCGAGAAGGCTGCCGCACCACCACGAGGTGTAATCGTGTCCCATGAGAAGCACGCCCAGTTCATCCGCGCCGTCAATGATTTCGTCGCTCATGATGCGCTGCTTTTCCTGCAGGTTGAACTGGCGCATTTCAAGCTCATGCAAAGAATTGATGGCCGCGTCCGAAGGGCAGTAAGCGTAATGCACGGTGGGCCGGTAAACCGCCTTGCCGTTTTCCCACACCGTGAGACGGTCGGAAATGCTGAACGCCTCGCCGTGGCGGATCACCATGCCGGTGATTTCGCCGCAAGGCACCCATGAGCGCACCCAGGTTTTCATGCCGATGGTAGTAAGGCAAATTTGATTTTGCGGGCCTTCCTTGTGGAAATACGCCCCTTCGGGAATATAACGCTCATGCGTTCCCCAGCCCAGTTCCGCGGGCGCCACGCCTTCTTCAAAAAATCCTTCAATGCTCCAGGTGTTCACGAATTCATTCATCTGCTTGGGCTGGTCCGTGATTTGCGTGTCGCGCTCACTGATATGAATGACCTTCACGTCCGTAAGCTGCGCCAGTTTGGCGAAATGGTTGCCAGCCAGCGCGGCCTCGAGTTGGGGCCGGCGCGTGTCTTCAGGCTTTTCCTTCAAAAGTTTATTGGCGATTTCGATAAGCGCGTACTTGGTGAAATGAGAAACCAGCCCGGGATTGGCCCCGTGATCCACAATGGCCGAAGGCCCGTCATTCGAACCCCACCTGGCCAGCATTTTGCGGATTTCCATATGCCTCGTGTAAAGCGTGTACTTGGTCGGGTCATTCCTTTGCGCGTCCTGATAAGGGTCCCATTCCTCGACCGAGGTGTTGACGTAAAGAATATTATTCTCGCGGCACCACTCAAGAAGCGCCAGCGTCTGAATATTCCAGGCCAGATCAATGATCAAATCACCAGGACCGGCGTACTTGGCCAGCAATTGCTTGTAATTTTCCCTGGTCACGCGCTCAAACACGTAATTCACGCCCTGTTTAATGGCTTCCTCGACGCGCGCCCGGTTGTCGACAAAATCCGTGATCGTGATTTTGTCAAAAGGCATTTCGAAATGTTTAAGGATAATGGGAATGGCGCATTGAGACACTGATCCGCAGCCAATCACCAGGACACGTCCGTTAAATTTCATCTCGCCGTCCCTTTCCCAG
>ASOC01000138.1 GCA_000405945.1 Candidatus Omnitrophus fodinae SCGC AAA011-A17 | reverse complement strand
AGGCCTTCGGCATCCAGCTCCTTATCGTAGGGATCTTCTACTGTACCGGCATTGTCTAAAATGGAAATACGGATCAGGATTTTTTTCGAGGCATCAACCGGCGACTGGCCGGCTGCATAAACCACCGCGTCTTTCACAAAAAAAGTGGTCTCAAACTGTCCGGGGCGAAGAGCTCCATTGGCTGCGAAATAAGCGTCAAACTGCTTCAACATTGCACTGATTTGATCGCCATTGTATTCTCCCGAAGAGCGGAGGGCTTTTTCATATTCCGATTTCCAACCCTCAATCATTTCCGGAAGCTTGTCATTCAGTCCGTCCGGCGTTAATTGCCTTCTCATTTCATTTTCGACAAAAGAACCGAGGGAAGCGGCCGTCGCCACCTGTATGTTTTCAACAGCGCGGCGTACGGTTTGGCGGTTTCCGCTCACTTTTAAAAACACACCGCCGGTCAGACTACCGGCAAACGGAATCGTATTGGCATCCACGCCATTAGCGGAGAACACTATCACATTCCGCGTTCCGTCCAATGGACTCCGGAAAGCCGCGGCGGCCTGTGCTTGAGGGGAAGAAAGCACGTATTGAAGAAGCACGGGTTCGTCATCGTCATCCGGAGGGATGAAAAAATAAACGGGTTTGACGGCCCGTACGGTTTGGAAATTCCCCGGAAGAGTCCGGATCAGCTTCCGTGTTTCATCCGCTTGGTTTTTAATGGATTCACCATCGGCCGCGCGCGCCGCAAGATTTTCCTGCCATCCGGAAACGGTTCCGGCAAGATAGGTGTTGGCCGCATCGGTCATTTGGGCTGCCGAAGATTCTGTCTGAGTGAGAGGGGCTAATACGCTATCAAGGCCTGTATGAATCATGGTCTCAGCCGCCTCGGCGCGAAAGGCTTCATTGGGAAGCTCGGATTCCAGCGCAATCTTGGAATTCTCGGGCCGGAGATCTTTTTTCCACCCGTCAATCACCTTGTCCCAGCGCGTGGGCCTTCCCAGCATCCTGTCCAGATAGGGGTTGTAAATTTCCGGATGATTGATTTTCGGCACAATGCTTACATAGCGTACGCCGCGCTTTTCAAAATAATCCTGGACACCGCCCGCGTGAAAACCGCCAATCACCATGGCGCCTGTTTCGATTTTTTGCTTCTTCATTTGTTTCAGCATGCGCGAGGCAAGAATCTTGTCTCTTTTGACCGCTATGCGGTAAAAATCATCCGCCAGGGACAGGGTCTTTTCCAGTCGTTTGAAGTCAAGATTCAATGAAGAATAATGAAGACCGTATTTTTTTTCTTTTTCCTTAATCCAGATTAGTAATTTTTTAAAATCCGCATCTTTTTTAAGTTCACGGTATTCCGCCATACGGTAACCTGGAAGTTCAAGCCCCAGCAATTCATGAAGCAGGCGGACCAGTGAGGACATCCGGTCCAGATACCTTTCTTCATCATTTTGGAAGAGGACTTCTTTGATGGCTTTTTCGCATTCCGAAATTTCGTTAAACAGGCGGCGGTGATTGATTTGGCGGGTAAGGCTCAAATATTCGAGATAACGGGTTAGATCGGGATAATGCTCTATGGAAAGATGATGCCGGTGGATCAACTCTTCAACACGTCCCAGAAAAGCCTTGGAAAACCATTCTTCTTTGGCTTCGCCGGAAAACACCGAAGCATTCTTATGGATAAAATCCTCGAGCTGCTCGCGGACGGCTGTAAAATTCAATTCTCTTTCCAGAATTTGAGCGCGTTTCAGATTTTTAAGAGCCGGGTAATCACCGCTCACGGAAAGTTTGCCTGCCCGGTCGAGCAGAAAATCGACGTATTCCTGAAGGCGGGACGATTCCGGCCCGAGTCCTTCGCGGGTACGGATAAATTCCCGAAGCTCCGCGTTGTAAAGCTTTTCACCAATGCGGGCAAGCGCTTTTTGGACCGGCACAACTTTCAAACCACGGTTTTTCCGGGCCTCTGAAATTTTGCGGAAAAGGCCGCGGTTCTCCCGGTAAACCCCAAGGTCTTCAAGCCCGTAAAGTTGAACCTTGAGATCATCCCCGATCACCTGAGCTTCCGCGCCGGACAATTTTCCCTGAAGAAGATAAAATTCCGCGGTGCAGCGGCGGGCCTCTTGATCCGGAAAGGCCGACAGCATGTCATGCGGCAACCGGCCTTCAGCGCCTTCCACTCCGTAGAGGGACAATCCATACTTGCTGTTCAAATGTTTGAGAATCAGGCCAATATGATGCTGAGCTTCGACGTTACCGTGGGCATCCTGAATGCAGATAACAAGGGGGCCGGATCCGTCATTTTGGGCAATCACTTCTCCGAGATCTTCAGGGATTTCAACCCAAGACGCCGGCCGGAGGCTTCCGGCAAAATGCGCAGGCGCAACTGAGGACTGAGGAATAGTAGGAGCCGCGGCTCCTAAAACATCCGTTATCGAAAAGGTAAATACTAGAAGAGCGGCAATCCCTTTTTTGATGTGTTTTGACCGAAACACGAGCGAAAGAGCTCCTTTCCTAAAATTGTCTATCTGAGAATGTACTGAATTTACTGTAATAATGTAACTTGAACAAAATATACACCACAAGACAAAATTTGTCAAATAATTTTTTAATTATGTAAGTTATTTATTTTAAGCATGTTACATAAATTAATCTACTTTATTAAGGTACTATTAATAAAATAGGTAAATTAAGTTATTAAAAAACTTAGTCTGAACTTTTGTAACCCCTTAGCGGGAGAGGAGAAAAAGCAAGGGGAGGGGTTACCTTGGCGGTGGCGGAGGTAAGCGGTTTTGAAAAAGTCGACGGCGTTCTTATCTTGAAGCCGCGTAATTGTTTAGCTGATTGAAGCAATTCTGAGGAGGGGGAGAGGATTTCCCTGGCGGTGTTTAAGATAAGCCTTTTTGAGAAAGGCCAGTGGATTTTGGTCTTGAAGCTGTAAGGTATGGAGCAGACTCATCAAGGTTTTGATGAGCAGCGGCTCCTTGTTGAGAACGGTT
>ASOC01000137.1 GCA_000405945.1 Candidatus Omnitrophus fodinae SCGC AAA011-A17 | reverse complement strand
TCCGGATTCCGCGGAATTGCATTACAATCTCGGGAACGCCTACTTTAAACTCAGGAAAACGGGCAAAGCCCTCGTGGAGTACTCAAGGGCCAAAAGGATTGATCCGCGGGATTACGATATCAATGAAAATCTGTCCTACGTGCAGGGGTTGATTGAGTACAAAATGGACGACAAGCGCAATTGGTACCTTATCCAGTGGGACCGTCTTATGGGGCTGGTGACCTGGCAGGAAGCGGTTTTTTTGTCGCTGGGTTTTTATTTTGCGTGGATATTGCTATTGATCGCGCGTTTTGCGGTGAGGAAGAATTTTAAGTTGTTGTTTCTGGTAAAACCGGTTTTTATTCTTTTTCTTTTGTCGCTGGCGCCGGCCGGATGGAAACACTGGGACGAGACATGGCGCCGTGAGGCCGTGGTGGTGGTTCCCAAAGCGGAAGTCCGCTATGGGCCTTCAACCGCGGACAAGGTGGCCTTTCGCTTGGTCGAAGGGCTCAAGGTGCGGGTTCAGCAGGCCAGGGAAGATTGGTGTCTCGTGGGTTTGGTGAACGGCGACAGCGGCTGGTGTGAAAAAAAGAATTTGGAAGTCATTTAAATTCAAACGGGGAATCAAATGAGCGTTTATCCGGATAAAAAAGGTCATTTTCTTGAATACGGCGGCAAATTTGTTCCCGAGACCTTGATGACGGCCTTGAAGGAGCTTGAGGATGCCTATCGCCGCTTCAAGAAAGACAAAAAATTTCAGGAAGAACTGCGTTATCACTGGACCACTTACGCGGGACGTCCCACGCCGCTTTATTTCGCGCGCAATCTCACGGAATATTTCGGAAAAGCGCGGATTTATCTGAAACGCGAAGATCTTTGCCATACCGGCGCGCATAAAATCAATAACACCATAGGCCAGGGTCTGCTTGCCCGGCGTCTCGGGAAAAAACGGGTGGTGGCGGAAACCGGAGCGGGGCAGCACGGCGTCGCTACGGCCACGGCCGCGCGGCTGTTCGGACTTTCCTGTGACGTTTACATGGGTAAAAAGGACGTGGAGCGCCAGGCGCTTAATGTTTACAAGATGAAATTGCTGGGCGCCAGGGTGATTCCCGTGTTTTCCGGCTCGCAAACACTGAAGGACGCCACGAATGAGGCCATTCGGGACTGGGTCACCCATGTGAGCAACACGCATTATTTGCTGGGGTCGGTGGTGGGCCCGCATCCTTACCCCATGATTGTGCGCGATTTTCAATCCGTTATCGGGCGTGAGACGCGTCAGCAAAGTTTGCGGACAATAGGCCGCTTGCCCGATTATCTGGTGGCCTGTGTGGGCGGGGGCAGCAATGCCATGGGATTTTTTTATCCTTTTTTGAAAACAAAGGTGAAATTGATCGGTGTTGAGGCAGCTGGTCTCGGACTTCATACCGGGCATCATTCCGCCTCGCTTTGCAAAGGCACGCCGGGTGTTCTGCACGGCATGAAAAGCCTTTTGCTGCAGGACAAAGACGGGCAAGTCCAGCTCGCGCATTCGGTTTCAGCCGGTCTGGATTATCCTTCGGTGGGACCAGAGCACGCCTTTCTCAAGAAAACCGGCCGGGTCAGCTACACCGCCGTCAATGACAAGGAAGCGCTTCACGCCTTTCACTTTCTGACTCGCATGGAAGGGATTATGCCCGCTCTTGAGTCCTCGCATGCCGTGGCTTATGTTTTAAAGTTCGTGAAATCCAGAAAAAAATCTGAACATATCGCGATATGCCTATCCGGCCGCGGCGACAAAGATATCGGCATCGTTCAAACCTATTCTCAAACGTTATGAAAAACAATCGAATCACGCAAGCATTGTCACAGTCGTCCCTGGACCGGCGCAAATTATTTTGCGCCTTTCTCACACTGGGGTATCCCAATCTGGCCTTCACCAAACGTTTGATCAGAGAAATGGAAACGTCCGGCGTGGATTTGGTGGAGCTGGGTTTTCCGTTTTCGGATCCGCTGGCTGACGGCCCGGTGATTCAGAAAGCTTCGGAACACGCTTTGAGGAAAAAGGTTTCCTTAAAGGACGCCTTCCGTCTGGCAAGAGAACTGCGGAAAGAAGGTTGCCGTATCCCGCTAATTTTCTTCTCGTATTACAATCCCATTCTCCATTACGGGGCCGTCCGCTTTGCCGCGGAGCTCAGGAAAAATGGTTTTGACGGCATTATTTGCCCGGACCTGCCGCCGGATGAGGATGTGTTTTTCGCCGCGGCCGTTCAAAAACAAGGACTGCACAATATTTATCTCATTGCGCCGACCACGGAACCCAGCCGTCTAAGGATGATCGCGTCGAAATCTTCCGGATTTATTTATTACGTGTCGCTCAAAGGCGTGACTGGCATGCGAAAGTCGCTTTCCTCGGACTTAAGGCAGCAAATTGCCAGAGTCAAGAAGGTGACTTCAAAGCCCGTGTTGATAGGATTCGGCATTTCGACTCCCGCACACGCGAAAAAAGCCTGCGCCGTGTCGGACGGCGTGATTGTGGGAAGTGCCATCGTGAATAAGATAGAACAATCCGGAGGCAGGCTTCCGGCGGTAGCGCGATTCATCCGGCACATGGCGGATACCGTCAAGGGACGGCTCCGCTTTGCTTCCGCTGTGAAAAAGGCGGGGTTTCGCTCATGATGATAGGCCTGGATGTGGGAGAAAAAAGAATAGGCGTTGCCAAAACCGATGAAATGGGTTTTATGGCCCATGCGGTGGGAATGATAGAAAGACGAAGCGACCGTCATGCGGTCGATGAAATCAAACGGTTTGTGATAGAATGGACCGCCGACAAAATTATTGTGGGCCTTCCCAAGGAAATGAGCGGAAAGGTGGGCAAGGGAGCGGAGAAAGTCATGCGCTTCGGCGCGCTCATCCAGAAAGAGATCCCGGAGGTTCAGGTTGAATACTGGGATGAAAGGCTTTCCACCAAGGGCGCTGAAAGGAATTTGATTAAAATGGATGTCTCACGCAGCAGGCGCAAGCAAGTGATTGACAAGCTCGCCGCGCAGTCAATTTTACAGAATTACATGGAAGCTCATCCCAAACGGTTTCCGGCCTGCTAGGCGCTGCCAGCGCCCCAGGCGGCCGGCCC
>ASOC01000136.1 GCA_000405945.1 Candidatus Omnitrophus fodinae SCGC AAA011-A17 | reverse complement strand
GACGCAGACGAAAAGCCGAGCTGCGTAAACTACTTCTCGACGAGGCGTTAAGATTGGCCAAAGAGGGGAAGACTCAATTGCCAAGGGCCAGAGAATTCTACGCGCTGGCTAGGGCTCTTGGCGATGAAGAACTGCCGGAAGAACTCGAAAACTATATTTTGCTCAAGGCTGAAAAAGATGTCGCGCAAGCTGAAGCGAATGAGGAAAAGTTGGGAAGAAATATCACTCAATTAGATGCCGAGATTAACCAAGCGCGGCAAATGCAGCAAGAACTGAAAAGAGACCGACTTCCGGAAGAGCAGATGAAGGATATGCTGAAACATTTCGGTGCCCGTGATGAGGATATCAAGGCACTGGAACAAAAGAAAGAAAGACTTCAGACCGAAGAGCACGAAAGGTTGAGCAAGCAAAAGACGGATGCTATGGCCGAGGCCAGTGAGTTGTACAGGCTGGTCAGAAGTTTGCGGCCTGATTGGAGACTGCCTCTTACCTTTGCGATTTACATGAAGAAGAGACAGGCCTTGAGAGATGCCCAAAATGACGCTGAAATGGGTGACAAGGCGGCCAAAGCAAAAGATTTTATGCAGGCAGCCGCGGATTACGCGAACGCCATACGCAAGACTGAAGAGGCCATAAGGTTTGACACTGTTCCTTTCCGCAAAAAAGAAACCGGGAAGAAATTGGCCGGGCTGTACTCGCTGTACGCGCGTTCTCTCTATCGGATAGGACGGCGTGATGAAGCACAGGCGGCCTATGAGAAGGCAGTTAAACTGGGCGCTGAAGGATTGCCCGCTGTGGACAATTTAAAGGCCATGCTGGCAACGCGGGATCAGGCCGGTCAGCTGGTGAGAGACCTTATCCTGAAGGCGCGCAATGAGAAAAATGAAGTGCTTTACGATCTGCTGGTGAATCTGGTCATGGATTTTGCCAGAGCAAAAGAGACGACTGACGAGGCCCGTAATTTGAGAGGGTCAGCGCGGTGGGTGCTGGGGATGACTCTTAACACCTATTGGTGGGATGTGTTTACGGCCAACTTTGAGGAAAAAGCGGAACAATGGCAATTCGTGGGCAATGCCCTTATTCCTTCGGCCCGCAACGCCGACGGCACGCTCAATCCGGAACGCGCTCAAATAGCCCTTGTTATTGCGGAGTCCGGCAAAATAGACGGGGGGGATGAAAGCTCCTATCTTTATAGAAATGCCAAGGCCCTGGCCGAGGGGTTGGACATGCTTAAGACGGCTGAAGAAGCGCGGCGTACCGAGCGAGTCAGAGCCAGGACTATTGAGAGTATGTCGCCGGCTGATAGAAATGTTTTGGTGCACGGGATTATCAAACGCTCGGGTATTAATCCCGCTGATTTAGGCATCCAAGACGCGAATAAGCCGCCCGCGGTTCGATTAGAGAACGTTCCTATGGCCGCGGGAACGCATGCCCGGGTATTCCGAGTCCTTGGCCTGAAACGTAAAATGGTTTTGAAAGAGGTTGCCGTTGGTCAAGAGGAAACCGTGAAAAAGACGCATCTTTTTGCTTCCGGCATGCGCGGTGGGGAAGTTATTCCGTATGCCATGGCGCTTGATGAAAGAGGCCATGCCGTGGAGATTGACGGACGGTTGTATATCCTGCAGGTTGAAGGGTTGACAGTCCAGGATGGGCTGAAAGCGGTGCTGACACAGCAGAATGTGGCGGAAGATGAAAGAATCAGACGAGCCGGTGAAATTGTCACGCAAGCCGTAGAGCATATCAACCGACTCGCGAATAACCATGGAGTCAGATATGTAACGAGCGGTTTGAGCGGCACCATCCTGGATGACATGGGTTATGCCGAAGAAGACAACGAGCGCGTGGTGAATTTTGATTTCGCGAATCTCGGGAAAATAGGCGCCGCCGGTGAACAAGGGACGATCGCTTTGGAAGATGTGTGGCTGCGCCTACGGGATGATTTGAATCAATTAATCGGTGGGTTGCCGGGGGTTCCTGAAGATACGAAAGATGCCTTCCGCCTGCACTTGCAGTCAACGCTGATTCAGGCCGCTTCTCTTGGCGGAAGTGAGAGCGCCCGATTAGAAACGTTGTTGGAAAAGTCTGTTGGTGCCGGCATGCTCAGCCTGGCGGGCATTAAGGCCGAAGCAATGCTCGCTGCCAGCACCTTGGCTGTGGGGGCTAATATGCCGGAAGAATCCGCTGACTCAAAGACTATCGAATTTGTGAACAGCCAGCTGGTCCGAGTTCCTCAAGCGGAGGAATTTGCTGGTCTCTTCAATGACCCGATGCTTTCAGGCAGCAGCAATGAACTGAGGAATATGAATACTCCTGAGGATGAGAAACTGATGCAGACCGTTCTAATGCGAGCCCGGCAAATGCTTGCCCAAACCTTGAGCCAGAACGGTGCGCTCGGTCAAATCTTTGAGGGCATGGATCTGACGGACAAAGAATTGATCACAAAAATTCTGGTGGCTGATTTGCCTGAAAATATCAACGCGTTCGTAAGTGATGGTGTGGTAGTGATTAACGACAAGCTGATTCATCCTAAAAACGGACAACCCGCTGACATTCGGAAAATAGCCCAGGCTTATATCCATGAAGTAGCCCACTTGTTTATGTCCAACCGGAAGATTCTTGCGCCGTTGGAAGCGGAGCTGGTTGAAAAGGGGCGTTTAGATTCCAACGGAATCGCCACCGCACTTTCATTCGTCGACGAAGTATTGGCTCATCGCGTGAGCGGCGCCACCGTGGGCATTGATAAAATCTTGTCTCATGTGATGGATAGGCTCGCTCTTCTGAATCCTGAAGCGGCGGCAGCTTTGGCTGCGCAGGCGCAAGATGTCAAGAATCCTTACACCTTTGTATTTGACAAAGATGCGTGGCAGGAAATCAAGCCTTTAATGGCCACGGAGGGCAACCAGTTTGATTTGAGAAATATGCAAGATATGCAACGGCAAACTGGCATGACCACCACGCAAGATCTTATAAAACACCGCGGGTGCGAAAAAAATCGCCCAAAAGGCCATGCTCACCAGCACGGATGACGCCAAAATGCGCTTGCGGGTTTCTTTAGTTTTTAGAGCGGACTGGATGTCTGCCAAAACGTCTCTCCCTGG
>ASOC01000135.1 GCA_000405945.1 Candidatus Omnitrophus fodinae SCGC AAA011-A17 | reverse complement strand
GCTCGTCCTTTCCTTTGCTGTACCTGGCTGCCAATTGCCCATCCACAAAAACCTCTCTGACGCCATTGTCCAAATCCATTCGCTGCGTGAGTTCGCCGGACTTGAAAAAATACCGCGCGTGTTCAATCGCGTCCTTCACTTCCACGCTCACCACTTCGCCGGTAACCGGGTCATAATTGAAATCCTGCTCTGAGGGATTGGAAACGCCGGTGGTCACGAGACGCGTCACGCGGCCGGCCTCGTCAAACTGGTAAGTCACGTCTCCCTGCGGGCCTTTTTCTTCAAGCTGGGTCAAAATGCCGTTCGTGTAGGAAAACCGCTGAATCATTCCCGTGCTTGAATCCTTGATCATCGTGACACGGCCGTCCGGTCCGAATTTTTCGAGGAAACCGTTTTGCATAATCCAACGGACTTCACCATTCGACCCTATTTTCTGGAGCGTTGTTCTGATTTCACCGTTCACCGGCTCCATGATGCGGATTTTGGAGAGTTTTCCAGAGGGCGTGTACGCGTATTGCATGAGACGCGGACCTTTGCGGATAAAAAGCGGCTGTCCCTCGGCGTTGTACTGAATGACCTCGCCGCTCGCGGCCAGCACCTGACTTCTCACTTTCCCCTCCGTGTCAATCAAATCAATTTCGCGGACGATAGACGTGGGTCCCGCGCTGGACACGATATGGGTCAGTTTGCCGTCGGCGCCGTAGGTGAAAATTTTCCGGGTCCCGTCCTGAAGCGCCATTCTCCGGAGACGGCCGTCATGGCCCACCAGGTAAGTGATGCCTTCACGGCGGTTCGCGATTTCCACGCCCTGCACCGTGTAACGTGCGGTTTTGAGCACGCCCTGTTTGTCTTTGAGAGTCAGGCTGGCGATGCGGCCGCCTTCGTAGGTAATTTCCTGAGTGATGCCGCCCAGCGGATAAGTGATGCGCACCGGACGGCCGTCCTCAAAATCCTGAACAACACCATTTCTTGAAACCCGGCGTATACCGTTTTCATAAATTTTATCGATGGATTTTTCAATACCGTCCGGACCGGTGGTTTTGATATACGTGAGGCGGTTGGAGCCGTCATAAAAATATTTCTCAACGGTCCCGTCGGGATTTTCGAAAGAATCAAGCAATCCGCTCGGCTGATAGCGCCAAACGCCCTGATCATTCTGAATTTCCAGCGGCAATTGCCCCGATTCATCCAGCTTCCAAACATTGAGCGCTGGACGGCCGGGAATATTCTCCGTGATCTGTCTGACGCTCCCATTCGCGTGATACTCGTAGCTCCACTTCACGCCGTTTGAAAGTTCAATGTCCTCCAGGTTTCCGTCGCGGTTATACTGTTTGACCGTGACTTGGCCTTCCGCGTCCGTAATCCTCTCTTCTTCAACGCGGCCGCTTTTAACGTCGCGGAAAAGCTGGGTGATTGATTTTTTCCCATCAGCGTCCGTGACCGCCGATCCGATAATCTCAAATTCGCCGCGTTGGGAAAGCCGGTAGGCTTCATCGGTGCGTTTACCGCCGATCTCACTGCTGATTTTGACCACACGATTTCCGTCGCTGTAAGAAAAACTGACCGGCACCCGGCCGCCTTTCAGGTCGTCCGCGTAAAGCACAAGCGGCATTCTCGAACCGTCTGACCGGATTTGGTAGGTGGCGACATGCTCTTGATTCCGGTTGTAGGCCAGCACCTTGTTGTCCCCAATGTACTTTTCCCGCGCCTGATAAGACCCGTCTTTTCCCTTCACCCCTGCCTCACGAATATTCCCCAAGAGACCGGCCGATTGCATGCCCTCTTTGTACGAAAATTTCTGGTACAAAACCGGGATAGCCTCGGCGTTCGGTCCGAGTGGTTTCTGCTCAATCACTACTGAATCCGGGTAATAGCGGTAATCGCTTTTGACCAAAGCGCCGTCTTCGCGCCGAGCAGTAGCGCTCAAAATGCGGTTTGTCTCTGGATCAGTCACAACATCCGCTAAAGATTTCACGGCCGACCTCAAAAAGTCGGTTTCTCTGGGATCCGGCTCCTTGAGTTTCGAGAGAGGCGAACCTCGCACAAAATTCAAATCCGTGCGACCAAACTCAGGGGGCTTTTCCTGGCGTGGCTGTTTGAAAACATTTTTCGGAGCTGCAAGCGGTGCGTTGCTTGTCGGCTGCGGGGCTTTCTCCTTCTCAAGTTCCTTGGCTGAAAATCGGGTGGATTCCAGTTTCTTTCGAAGCTCCTCGCTCTCGAGTTTCATGCCTTCTTTGGCGGCGGCAGCCATCTCGGAAGGAGCGGGCACTGCGGAAGCGGGAGAGTAGGCAAAGGCCAAACGGAGGTCAAATTGGGTCGTTACAAATGCAATTAGTACTACTATGGCTATAGATTTTAAATAAATACGATAGCTCGAAGATTGACAATTTTCGATCATTTGTCCCCGCCCAATCTTTTTCGGAACTTTTTAATGCCTTTGCTTAATTGGCATTGAATTAGCCGGGCCTAGAAAAGATAGCTTTGAGAGTATCCGCCCAGCTCCAATTTGAGGATAGCCATACATATGCAGAAATAATTTCGGCTTTTTCTCCCCAAATATTTATATATTTTCTTTTTGATATCAAATTTTACACCGAAAATATATCCTATAAAAAGTTTATTAATTATTTTATAAGGCTATTAAAAGTATACATTCGTACTTTTCCAAAGTCAAACTTCATATGAGAAAATATGCCCTTTATCAGATTATGTAACTTATTTGTTTACAAAGTGTTAAAGTATAATAATGATAATTTTAGTCGTGAATTGATAGGAAATCATAAATTTTGATAAGAACTTTTAAAAATGATACAAAATTCTTACTTGTTTTTTAGGCAGGCATCCTGACTAGATGATAAAATATTTGTTTAAAACACATGGAAAGGAGCTTTAAGGCGAGTTATTTGAAAATATCGCGAGCGCGGATACGAGCCATATTTCTTTCATAGTCGTCGTAATCTATGAACTTCAAATCAGGTCTTTTTGCTCTGATTTTCCTAAGCCAGCGGAATCTTTCGGCAGCACCTCCCCCGGCATGTCGTGAAGGGATGAATTTAAACTCCATCTTGCATTCAGGGCATGGCAGCGGCTTTTTTAAAATCCCCAGTTA
>ASOC01000134.1 GCA_000405945.1 Candidatus Omnitrophus fodinae SCGC AAA011-A17 | reverse complement strand
ATAACAGGGGACATTTCATTAGCTTACGACAAAAGCGTATTTTGGCCTAGCCAAAGTGGATACGGCAGAGTATAATACGCTCACTGATTTAAAAATTCGGTCAGAAATTAGAGCTGTTGCCTGTAGATGGTTATTCCGACGAAATATAATTCAATATTGAAGGAGCTTGAAACGAGATGTCTCAGCATTCCAGTTTAAAAGCGCGCGGTTTTGGAGTCAAACACCGTAACGTGTTAAAGCGTTTTGAGAGAATCAAAAAATTGAAAGCTGACGGCCGTTGGCAAGACGTGATGTCTCCCTTTGGCTTGCCGAAGATCAAGTCGGTCAAGATTAAAGTTAAAAAAATAAAGGCTGAGGCCAAGACCGACGCGGCCGCACCCGCGGGAGCGCCAGCCGCTGCCGCTCCGGCCAAGACCGAAGCTAAACCCAAGGCCGGTAAATAGGATAATTCATTTATGATTCTAATACGTCCCGTGACCAACGCTGATGATAAATCCGTAAAGGATCTTATTAGGGCTATTTTGGAAAAGGAGTTTCCGGCGGAGGAAAGAACCTTTTTCGGAAATGATATTCAAAACGTTTCCAAAACGTACGCGGGAGACGGGGACCATTTTTTTGTGGCTTGCGACGGCGAGAAAATTGTCGGCACCACTGGCATCAAACGCGAAGATGAACGGAACGCTCTTTTGAGGCGCATTTTCGTCAGGGATGATTACCGCGGCAAGAGAATAGCCTTTCAGCTCATTCAAAACGCGATTGAGTTCTGTAAAAAGTGCGGTTACGATGAAGTGATTTTTAAGACCACGTCGCGCATGCAAAACGCTATTAATCTTTGCGAAGCAAACGGTTTTGTCAAGAAAGCCACAGTGCATTTGGGCGGCCTTGACCTTTTTAAATTCACCTTTCACATCACCGAGAATAACCATGGCCATGTTTCTGAAAAAAAGAAGAGACGAAAATCTTAGAGTTCTGACAGAGAGAGAAATTCAGGAAAAACTGTACGGCCATATCTGGCAGAAGACCGTCGCGGTCGAAGAAGAAGAGTCTGTTCCAGCCGTGCAGGAGCAGCCGCAAAAAGCCGAACGTGACTTGTTTGTGCCTGCGTCCGAACCCGTTGAAAAGAAAGAACCTTTGTTTAAGTCCCGTCCAGCGCCCGCGCCGAAAAGACAGAATCATTTTTTCAAAGATATCGGCGGCACGGTGAAGAAATCCTTCACATCGGTGGCAAATAAAGTGTCTTCGGTTTCTCTTCCTAAAGTTCCAACTGTGAAAAAGCCGAGATGGGTTGAAAAATTGGAAAGCCTGCCGCTGGCGAGCGTGGCAGCGGCGTTTTTCGCGGCCGTTCTTTTAGTGGTCGGTTTGCGAGCCGTCATGCATATCGGCTTTAACGCCTGGCCTATCGAAAGAATCCTTCAAACGCATAAATCGGCCGTTCCTGCCGGGGATGTCTCTGAACAGGGCGAGACGACGATGGAAGACAATATCATTATAAAGGTTTTGGAGCCTGCCGCGTCCGCTCCAAAAGTTGAGGCCCAAAAAGCCCCGGCTATGGCCTTGAAAAAATATTACACCATTCAGCTTATTGTTTATGAAGATGTTTCGCTTGCGGACAGACAGGTGAAACGGTTGAAGGATAAGAAGCTTGACTCATTCTACAAAACAGTCAAAACTAGCCGTGGCAAGGAGCGGTATCAGGTTTATGTCGGCCATTTTTCCACCTTTGACGACGCGCAATCACGGCTTGCCAAATATAAAAAAGCCAATCTTTTAACCGAATTCAGCGACAGTTTCGTGCGGCCGCAGACGGAGTAGATTTTGATGTGGGAAAATCTTAACCTTCGAAAATTTCCTCGTTTTGCCATCAAATGTGACATAGAGATTTCCGGAACTAATAACCCGCTGAGCGTAGCCGTCATGACCACGAATATCAGCGCCGGAGGCGTTTGCGTGGTGATGCCCAAGGAACTTTCCAAACTCACCCGCGTTTTAGTCCGCCTTTACCTCCCGGAAGAACCCGAGCCCGTGGAATCTTACGCGCGCGTGTGCTGGGTGGTGCCCAGCCGTACGCCGTTAAAGAATGAAATTTTTTTCGACACGGGATTTGAATTTATCAATATTCAGGACAAAGACCGTGACCGCATCAAGAAGTTCATAGCCACTCACCAGCAAAATCCTTAATGCCACAGGATTATTCCTTCGACATTGTTTCCCAAGTGGACCTTCAGGAAGTTGATAACGCCGTCAATCAGGCGCTCAAAGAGATCGCCACGCGTTATGATTTTAAAGGAAGCATGAGTAAAATCGAATTTGACAGGGCTAACAAAAAAATTGTTTTGCTAGCCGATGACGACATGAAGTTGCGCGCCCTAAAGGATATCCTTTCCATGCGCTGCGCGAAGCGGAATATTTCCGTGAAGGCCCTCAAGTACGGCGCTGAAGAAAAAGCTCTTGGCGGATCTATCCGTCAGGAAGTGGAAGTGATTCAGGGTATACCCGCTGATAAGGCCAAGGAAATCGTGCACATCATCAAGGAAACCAAACGCAAAGTGCAGGCCTCCATTCAAAATGAACAGATTCGCGTCTCGGGGAAAGATAAAGACGACTTGCAGGCTGTCATTCACATTTTGCGCGAGTCCAAAGTGGACATTGCGCTGCAGTTTGTCAATTACCGCTGACTTTTCGGAGAATTAGATGGCTTCATTCGGGGACATGTTTCAACAGCTATCAGCGATATCAAAACTTGCGGGTGATAAAAATGTTCAGCAGGTGATGGCTCATCCGAAAGTCCAAAAAGTATTGCAGGACCCCGAATTTCAGGCCATGATCAAGGAAAAAAGAAAAAAATATTTTTAAGCTTATGGCGCATGCTGGATTCAATGAAATCATGTGCGATCCTGAAATACAAATCCTCACAAAACAGATCAATATCTCCTGAAGCATTTTATTTGTTTTAACCTATTTCAATTAAATAGGTTACGTAATTTTTGCCTCTTCCTTGTAAATTCAAAAAACAGGTGTTATACTTTGCTCAGCATTTAAATTTTGCTTTTTTTTGTATGTGATTGAAATTCCTTAAAGATACAAAGAAAAAAAAGCAAAAATCGGCAGGAAATTTAAAGTCCAAAGAAAAGCTTGTGCGCTTCGAACTAAAGCAATCACAAGAACTCGGCTTGTGACGGCTTTAAAGTGCGCGAGTCGTGAGTCTGAAAAAGTCAGTCGCAAGTTTTGAGACGGAATTCACGCGTTTTTCGCATCGTGACTTCAGGCTGTTTCGATATGGCCGATATTACGAACAGGACGAAAGACCAAGTGGCGATATTTATCAAGCGGCTTGACTAGTTTTACTGTCTGAGTTTCATAAAAGC
>ASOC01000133.1 GCA_000405945.1 Candidatus Omnitrophus fodinae SCGC AAA011-A17 | reverse complement strand
ACCGTTGATGAAATAAATAGGAAGAAAAAGCTCAACCTGCCCAAAACTAGACCCCCCTCTGAATAAATGTTTTCCGGAAACTCCGAGGTTATGTGATATTTATGCCAGACACTGACAAAGCCAAAGCAACCCCTCGTCGCGCCTTCCTCATCATGAACAATTCAATGGTATGCATCGGCGGTGAGTTTATTTATTCTGTCATCAATTTCATATCGTCAATCATTATCGCTCGCGCCTTGGGTAATGAACAGTACGGTTATTGGAGTTTTATATTCGTTTATGTATCTTTTTTTGAGATGTTTACCCGTTTTGGTCTGAATGCGATTCTTTCCAAGCACCTTTCGCAAGATTTTTCGGATGCTCCCCGTCTTCTTGGCAATGCTTTAATGATGCGGACAGGACTCACCTTGCTCGCTCTGCCTATCGCCGTTTCTCTGATTTGCTTCCTTGATTATCCGGTTAAAGTTAAATTCGGTGTCCTAATCGGTTCGATGATTCTTTTTCTCAGTTTACGTTCAATTTTCGAAACGTTATTCCGCGTTAAATTATGGGCATTCAAGCCTGCATTATGGAATGTGGTTAGGGCAGCACTTAATCTTTTTCTTGTATTTGCAATCTCCCGGTACGAAACCGATCTTATGTTGTTCATTCTCGCGTCCCTATTGAGCGGCTTGATCGGGTTGGCAGGTATCGCATGGGACACTTACAGAATATGTCAAGTGTCGCTAAAGATTGATTTGAAATTGATTAAAACCTTAACTATCGAGTCGCTTCCTCTTATTTTCTCGGGATATCTGACTTTGCTTTATTACCGCGTAGATGTGTTTATGTTAACGTATATTGACGGATTTAAATCAGTAGGCTATTACAGCGTGGCAACGCGACTCACAGAGGCGTTCTGTTTGATATCTTCGTCATTAATGTTATCCGTTTTCCCCCTATTGGCGCGTGCCTATAAAGAGAATCGGCATGATTTTGACGGTCTTATTTTAAAGACATTTAAGGTTTTATTTATGATCGGGATTCCGATTGCGATTGGGGGCAGTTTTTGCTCGCGTGATATAATCGTTTCGTTATTTGGCGACGCTTATGCACCTTCAGGGACTACTCTTACGATACTTGTTTGGTTCACTTGCATAGGGTTCATAACGACGTTTCTTGTCAATGTGTTAATCATTTGCGGTAAGGCTGTTGTGGATACATGGATTTCACTTGTCCTTGTTTTTGCCAATATCGGCATGAATTTCGTGCTTATACCTAGATTTAGTTTTAATGGAGCCGCGATAGCCACAGTCATGGTTGAGGTGGTTGGCACTTTCGCTATGATGATTTATTTGGTCCGGCATCCAAGCATCAAAATGCCATTACCTTTCAAAGAGCTCTGGCGAGCTATCAGGGTCAACCTGCTTTTTTTAGCCGTCATAGCGCCTGTCAGATTCTTTTGGCCGGTGAATGTATTTGTATTTATCATGTTTAGTGTCGGTGTTTATGTGGCGCTGCTTTTTATCATGCGGGCTATCAAGTTGAGCGATTTCCGGGATTATATGGCAAATGGTATTGCTAACTTTATTCCACCGCATTCAAGCGCGGAAGATAGGCACCTATGACGACCAAGGTGACGGTGGGGATTATCGTTAGGGATGGAAAGGCTCCGATAATCGACTGTTTGAATGCTTTAATGAAGAGTGATGTCAACAGCTTCGATACGGTGATCATTGATGACGGTGCCGGATGCGAATCAAAGCAAATGATTAAAGAGATGTTTACAAAGGTGACCATTCTATGCAATGCGGAGCCCCTGGGAAGCGCGGAAGGCGTGAATCAAGCTGTCAGATTTTCTATCCGCGAACAATCCGATTACCTTTTTGTTTTAAACAGTTCATGGTGCGTGACCCCGTCAACGATCAAGGATCTCGTTGAATATTTGGAACAGCAAGGCGGGCACGGTGTTGTGTTACCAAGATACGAGAGGCCTTCAGGCGGTATGGTTTCATTAAATTGGCCCTCTCTTATACGGATGACCGGCTTGTCTCGGTCGGTAACCAAGGCCCCTGATTTCTTATTAGCGGGGGAATACCCCTTTATTTCCTGCCTTATTGCAATGAAAGATATTAAGTCTGTAGGGTTTGTTAATCCGCTTTATTTTGATTATTATGCAGACATTGACTGGATGGATAAATTCCGAGGGGCAGGAAAGCCTGTTTTAATTAATCCGTCCGTTCGATTTGATGAGGCCCTCTTTGTTGATCAGTATTTTCCGCATCTGGCGTGCTATTACAGGATAAGAAACCTTTTGTATTATGTGGAGAGCAAGGGCGTTGTAAAGCCGCTATTCCTCGGCCTTCAAATCCTTTTTTTCTTTATATTGCCACTTTTAGTCAAAAGCACGATAAAGCGAAATGAAAGGGTAGTGGCTTTTTGGTCGGTTGCAGCAATTATGGATTTTATCAGTAGAAAGCGTGGACAGCGTTCCTTGGAATCCGGCCGCGGGATTATATCGAGATTTATCCGCCGGTTAAAAGCACTGCTTCCCGTTCGAAATGATAATGCCGTTGGGCCCATTAAACTTCGCGTCGATGTGCGGTGGAATCTTGGTGATGAGGTCATGACATTGCCGGCACTTGAGATTCTTAGGAAAAAAATGCCGGATGCACAAATAGTTCCCAACATGAATTATCCTGAGTTATTGCAAGGAAATCCTTGCGTATTTAATCGCGATCAGATCCCTTCCGGGCGCGAGATAGTTGTTAATCTACGGTCCGAACAACGGGGTATTTCAAGGATGCGGCATCTTGCGGATCTTTTGGGAGTTGAGAAACTATCTGTACCTAAACTATATTTAAATAGGGAAGAAGTGGCTAGTGTTCGAAAGAAATGGGATTTCAAAGAGGGAATATCACAGATTGGTCTTTCGACTTCGGCGAAGTGGTTCTCGAGACGGTGGGGTAGAGATAAATGGATGCAGCTCGCGGAACATTTTGAACGCCGAAAGGACACAAGGGTTCTCGTTTTGGGCAAGGATGATGAGAATTTACCTATAGGTTTAAATATAATGAATCAAACGGATGTCCGCGAGGCAGCCATCGTTCTAAGCCAATGTGATTTATTTGTAGGGTGCGATTCAGGGCTTGTTCATTTGGCGCTGGCGGTTGGAACTCCAGTCGTTGGTCTTTATGGTCCTTTGAATCCTGATTATTTGATTGAGCGCCGTGATTCTTTTGCTTCGATCTGGTCAGACATTGAGTGCCGCGGGTGCTGGTCCGATGGCAGAATGAAATACCCTGACCATTGCCCTAAGGTTGTTCCGGATTGCATGAGCTGGATATCTGTAGACCAGGTTATAAAGGCTTGCGATAGACTGCTGGCAGCGGCT
>ASOC01000132.1 GCA_000405945.1 Candidatus Omnitrophus fodinae SCGC AAA011-A17 | reverse complement strand
ATGCCGCCTGTGGATAACCGATGGTCTCTTTACGCCCTTCCCATTCATTTTCAGGCCTTTACCAAGGTTCTCTTGCTTATCCCCATGGGCGCGCTCGTGGTGGCTTTTTGCCGCAGTGTGATTGGGATCCCGACTTACGGGACTTTCGGTCCCATCCTGCTCGCGCTTGCTTTTCAGGAGATTTCCCTCCAAATGGGGATTTTTTTTCTCTCCGTGGTAGTATTTGCCGGCTGGGTACTGCGTAAAATTTTGGATTATTTGAAAATCCTGGTCATTCCCCGGATGGCTATTATTCTCACCATGGTGGTGATTTCAGTGCTTGTTTTGATGGTGGTCGGGTCTCATTTTGGCGCGAAGACGCTTCTCTACATTTCTCTTTTCCCGATGATTATTATTACCTGGATGATAGAGAGGTTTTCAGTGGCGCAGAGTGAAGACGGAACTCTGGCGGCTTTTCAAACCAGTCTGGGAACCATCGCGGTGGCAGCGGCTGTGTACTACGTGATACGGATGTATACCGTGCGGATTTATCTTTTCGCGTTTCCCGAGATTCTTTTGATTATCATGGCACTGTTGCTCGTCCTTGGCCGCTACACGGGAATCCGCATCATGGAATTGTGGCGCTTCCGGGAATTGAACCGGCTCAAAGGAAAAACTTCCTTATGATTTGTCTGAATCCGAAAAAAAAATTTGGACTTCTGGGCATGAATCACAGGAACGGATGGTACACACTGCTCCGTAATCCGAGACATCTTTACCCGCTGGTGGATGACAAGCTCAAAACCAAACAGTGTCTGGAGGCTCATCAATTGCCTTCGCCGGAACTTTATTTTTCCATCAATCATAACTTCGAACTTAAGTTTTTGCGCGAGATCAAATTTTTAAAGGAATTTGTGATCAAGCCGGCGCGCGGAGCGGAAGGCCGCGGCATTCTCGTCTTGGTGGGCAAGGTTGGCACCAAATGGCAAAAAGCCAGCGGAGAGCTTCTTTCCATGGATGATATCGAGTATCATGTGTCCAATATTTTGGCGGGACTGTATTCTCTGGGTGGGCTTGATGATCAGGCTTTTATCGAGTACCGCGTCCGGAGCCACGTGGCTTTCAGGTCGGTTGCGTTTCAGGGCGTTCCGGATATACGCGTGATTTTGTACCGCGGGGTTCCTCTCATGTGCATGCTGAGGCTACCCACCAAAGAATCGGACGGAAAAGCCAATTTGCATCAGGGGGCCGTGGGCGCGGGCTTGAATATGCTCGAGGGGGTTACTCTGGGCGGGGTTCATCATTCCTTGCTGATTGACAGGCATCCTGACACGCAAGTCCCTATCGCGGGGCTGAAGGTTCCATTTTGGGAGAGTATACTGGAAACCGCGGCCAAGACTTATGAGGTTTTTGAAATGGGCTATATCGGGATTGATTTCGTGATAGACCAGATTCTCGGGCCTTTGATTCTTGAACTCAACGCAAGGCCGGGCCTTAGCATCCAGCTCGCGAACCGGGAAGGATTATTGCCGCGGCTTAAGGCCATTGACGCCTACGGGCCTGGGGTCGAAGAACTTTCAGGGGAAAGAAGGCTTGAAATTTCCCGGGAAATGCTTCATAAGGTAAGCTATTTAAAAGGAGAGGTCAAGGCATGAAGCGACTCAAGAGAGGACTGCGGTGGTTTCTCGCGGTTATTTTTTTTCCCGCCATGCTGTTTGCCGCCGAACAGCAGCCGGCTATTATCGCGGGAAATGTCATTCTCATCAAAACCGGAACCAATCAGATTTTGGTTGCCTATAAGAGACCCGGCGCTTTTGTGGACACCATTTCCACGTTTAAAGTTGATGAAGAGACAAAACTCGCAAATTTTGACGCGATCACGGAACTGAAGCTTAATGATCCCGTGACCGTGAGTTATATTGAAACGGATGCCGGAAATTTCACGGCGCGTCAAATCGAAAGAAATAAACAGGAAGGAGAAAACAAATGAGCATGCCAGGGCCTTTTGAGTTTTTAGTGATTTTTTTTGTGGTGCTTTTGCTTTTCGGGGCAAAGCGGCTCCCTGAGATAGGCAGTTCGCTTGGCAAAAGCCTTCGTGAATTCAAGAAGGCTTTTCAGGGGGTTGATGAAAATGAAGAGAAAAAGGAAAAACCGAAAAATCAGGAATGAATTTTCTGAACGACAGGAAGATTGGTCACTTCCTGGATTTTTTTGGCCAGGGACCAAAGCCTGTCGGGTTTCCGGCTTTCAAGCAGCGTGATTTTCTTTCCCGAGCCTTCCTCCACCGTTAAATCGTAAGCTCCCCTCCGGCCTTTTCTTTTATTGAGGCTGATTTCTTTGGCCGCTTCGAACGGGAAATCATGCCTTTCGACGGGAATCAGATAAAGGCTTTTGACCATGACAGCCCGGTTGGCGGCGCCGTCAAACACGTATTTAAAATCCCATCCCAGATTTATCGCGGAAACCATGATGAGCCCGCAAGGGACTACGTAGACAGCGTTTTCAAACCAGGTCCCTTTGTGGAGCGTTTCAGCGGTCAGGTGAGCGAGAAAGGAAAGTTTGGAATAGAACAGGATTCCATTCCCGAGCCGCAGTCTGATTTCAAAATCAAGAATCAGCAGGCAGGCCAGCAGAAGAATGAAATCAAAGACCCTCCACAGGGGAGATCCGGTGATTATCACTTCGTGTCTATCGGATTTTTTAAAACTGAAATTGTCCATGGTTCACGCCGTGGTATGCGCCTTGATTTTTTTGAAGCGGATTGCCTGCTCAATGGCCGGCCTGAGTTCCTCCGGCTTCATATCATAATAAAGCTTTCCCCTGTCCGCGATGGAAATAGTTCCCGTCTCTTCCGAGACAACCAGGCAGAGGGCGTCTGTCTCCTCGCTCATGCCTAGGGCCGCGCGGTGCCGGGTGCCCATTTTTTTCTTCATTTGCACGCTTTGCGTAAGCGGAAAAATGGCCGAGCAGGAAATGATCCTTTCGTATGACAGGATCACGCCGCCGTCGTGCAGATAGGTCGGCGGCATGAAAATCGTGAGCAGGAGTTCATGGCGTATCCGCGCGTCAATGACCACACTTTTTTCGATAAAGGGAAGTAACCCGTTATTCCTCCGGATGGCCATAAGCGCTCCTGTTTTGGTGGAGGCCAGCGTCACGCAAGCTTTGATGATTTCATCCAAGGGTCCGTTCTTTTCAAAAAAATTTCTTTTCCGGATCCCTGTTCTGATATTTAACCAGCGCAGTCCGGATTTCGGGTTCGAGGGTAAGAACCATCCCGATTATGAGCAGGGTGTAATGATAGGCCAGGATGCCCCTCGAATGCCTCATGAGAAAGCCCGGGACTTCTGCCAGATAAAGAATAATGATCAGAATAAGGATCGAGAAACTGAGCCAATTCTATTGGCCTGAAAATAAGAAAAGCCGGTAGATGATGAATATTAGCCAGAAAAA
>ASOC01000131.1 GCA_000405945.1 Candidatus Omnitrophus fodinae SCGC AAA011-A17 | reverse complement strand
GTTACTTCCTCACGATCCAAATAGCCCAGTACGGGACAAGTTTGGCGTTTGAAAGAAATGAAAAGAATGGCCCGAGAAATTTCCATGAGTCTTGGATCTGTTGCTCCAACGTAGCGAAAGAAAGCGTGAATCGCTGCCAAGCGAGCATTGCGGGTGCGTATCGTATTGTGTCTCACTTGCTCAAGGTGATTGAGAAAAGCCTTAACCACATCAGCACCAAGATCTTCAATACTTAGATCGAAGCAATCTTTCTTCAGATGGGTTGAAGCAAATTGGATTAGGAGTTTTATCGTGTCACGATAAGCAAGGACCGTATGAGGACTCAGCCCCCTTTCTGCACCAAGGTGTTGTTCGAAAAAATTACGAATAAGAGAAGCGATATTATGATTGGACATGTTCTGTCTCCATTAGGATTGGGATAGCACAGTTTTTATGGAATTTTTTGTTGGCCTGTTCAAGAAGCTCAGCAGTGGCTTGCAAATAAACTTCCGTCCCAGTCACAGTGGTATGACCCAGGTAGGTTGTCAGCAGTGGCAGCTTTGATTGCAGAGAGGCACCGCTACGGTACCAAGCTAAAAGACGTTGGACCGCAAATGTATGGCGGAAGTCGTGGATTCGGGGACCACGAGTTCCTTTCGGCCCACGCATCCCCAACTTGCGCAGGATTGGAAGAAAACACTCATGCAAGCCAGAGACACAATAGGCATGACCTGTCCGACTGACAAAGACGGGTGCGGTCGGTGCAACCGAGTGGCCCGCTTGCTTGCGCCGTTTCAAGAAGGACTCAAGAGCTTTGACTGTCGAATCTGAAATAGGGATGTAGCGTGTCTTATGAAATTTCGTCTGACGAATCAGTAACACTCGTTCTTGAAAATCTACATCCTGAAGAGTTAACTTCAAAGCTTCGCCAATTCGAATACCAGTAGCATAAAGCAATCCAATAAGCGTCGCCTGAAGTTCCGGTTGAAGAGGCACGGGAGATTGTCGTTCCCTAGTGACTTTCATAATTTTTTGGACTTGAGCATGACTGTAGATATACGGTGCCGGTCGTATTCTTCGCGGAAAAATATCTTCATGGATCAGATAGGTGCGCGGATCAAATTGGATCAGATACCGGCAAAACTGCCGCATGATGGATATGCGATTGATCTTAGTCCCCGTGTTCAGAGCTTCCATACTCTTAATCCATGATTCAACAACCTCGCGTGTAATGGGATGCCCAGGCTTGAGTGCTTTTGTCAGAAAACGATCAAGGTAGGTGAATAGTTTTTTCTGCGATTTGCTCTCGCGCTTCAGAGCAATGCGTATTTCAAAAAAAGCTTTCAGGCGATCAGCCAAGGGACTTCGGAACTCAGGGGCACTCATGATTTCACCTCCGGCCAAGGCATGGCGACTTGCCGAAGCGTTTTGAGATCAGCCTTTGCATAAATAAAAGTCGTATCCAAACAGCGATGTCCCAAGACATCTGCGATTGCTTTCATAGGACTTCCCTCAGTAAGGGCTCGAATGGCCCAGGCATGACGCAGTGTATGAGATCCGCGACCAGGTTTTTTAACGCCTGCCCGGTTCATGTAAACCTGTACCATGCGACTGATGGCACTCGCACTCATGGAACCGTAAGGGGCTCGCATCCAAAGAAAGACTTGCCGATGATGATTCTCAGGACGGAAACGCAGATAACGTATGACTGCTTCGCCTACAGGTTCAAGGAGCGGTACAACCACTTCCTTACCTGCCTTTGCGGCTCGAATCCGAATCGTAGAGCGGGACCAACCAATATCCTCGAGCCTAAGACTAGCGACCTGTGTACTTCGAATACCGTAGCCCATCATTAACACCATGATGGCGTAGTCTCGCGAGCCGATAGCACTGTCCTTTGGAATAGCATTGAGAATTTGCTGCAATTCTGATTCGCTAATCCCTTTTGGAAGCGATGCGAAACGGTATCTCGGAACGGACGGGATCATGCCGGAAAGATCCCTGGATGTGTAACCTTGGCGAGCGCAAAACCGAAGAAAACCACGGATTCCACTGACTAAGTTGTGAAGATTGTGAGGACTTTTCTCTAGGTGTTGTTTGAGAGGTTGTCCAGTTTTTAGTTGAAATTTGATTTGGACAGCGTTGTTTTTTTTGATTTTGTTGGTCATGCTCAGCATCGCTTGGATCCGGGATCGTGGCTGTAATCGAGTTTAAACGCAAAAAATTCTTCGCTTTTTTACTTTTCTCCGATTTAAACCGCCGCGAGTTCGATTTCCTGATTTTTCCGGCACTGAATCCTTTTCATCACTTCCGGAATGCCCTGGAAGCCTTTGACGAGTTTAAAGCTGGCTTCGGCATGAAGCAGCGTCGCCGCCAGCCAGCGCTGGGACATCTTGGAGGCGCGGTAACGCTTGATATTCTTCTCACAAGCCCGGACCGTCGAAAACATCGATTCGATCGGGTTCGTGGAATGCAGGGTATGCCGAAGCAGTTCGGGGATCTCGAGCCGATGAAGCGTCAAAAGCTGCTCGCCGGCCTCTTTCAGCGATTCCGCGGCCGACTCATTGATCTGACGCAGCCAGGCCTCCAAGTCAGCCAAAGCCTTTTTCGCTTCTTCATAATCCTTGAGATCCAGCGCATCACGGAACCGACGATGACATTCCTTGCGATATCGCTTGGGAAGATGCCGCTGAAGGTTCCGGTCCTTGTGGATCGTGCAGCGCTGGTGAAGTAAACCGCTTCCAAAACGGTCTTTCAAGGCCCGGATGATTCCTCCGCCGCCGTCTGTGACAAAAATAATCTCATCCGAAAGTCTCAACCCCCGGCTTTCCATGTCCGAGAACAAGCTCCTGACGATCTCCTGATGCTCTGTGGAACCTTCCCAAAAGCCAAGAGCCTGTTTTTTCCCCGAAATATCGACGCCCAGAGCCACGATAAAAGCGACTCCTCCGCGGTGTACGGTATCCAGAAAGACGGCAAAGGCCTGGAATTCGCTCAGATCCCTTTCCCGGAATTCCTTGAGCTTTTTCGCCGTGGCTTCCACCAAACGGTTCGAGATGCTCGACGGCGAGATCCCGAACCCTTGCGAAATATCTTCCACCGTTTCTCGGTATTTCCGCCCGGAAAGTCCGCGCAGGGCCCGTGTCAGCATCTGATCGGAAAACTCGCCTGGACGCTTCAGCCGCTCATAGAGCGGCAAAGGCATTTCCCCCTCGGCGTCCCGAAGACGGGGATGCAGGACCTTGAGCTTTTGCGATCCGCAATACACCGAACCAGGCTGCCAGCCCCATTTCCTCAAGCCCCCCTCGTTCGGGGTATAGCCCTTACCGGCCAATTGAATCCGCTGAGACTCCATCATCAGCTCCGCGACCATTCGTCCTACCTCCGCCACGCACCCGTCGAGCGCCTTTTTTCCCTCGACCATTACCGTTTCAATCTCTTCGGCCAGCCAATCCTCACCGCAGATGCTCTTGAAAAGTCTCTTGGTTTCTTTACCATTTTTCGCTATGCTTCTCATGGGG
>ASOC01000130.1 GCA_000405945.1 Candidatus Omnitrophus fodinae SCGC AAA011-A17 | reverse complement strand
AAGCCCGGGGCACCCTCCGCTGTGGTTTGAGGCAAATACGGAAGTTCGGCGGCCTGAGTGGTTAACGAAGTGGCCCCGACAATCAGCAGGGTTGACAAGGCCGTGCGGGCAAGTTTATCAAATCGCCGAATAGGACTCACGCTGCGTCTTTGCTTCCCGGTCAATGGCAATAAATTGATCATCCGGATCCAAAACAAACGTGAGCGTTCCCGTCTGTCCCGCCGCGAACACGATTTCCTCGTCCGTCCTGAAAACCACTTCCTGATTGGCCCGGACATCGCCGACAAACGTCAGTGATTCACCCGAGAAGCTGTCTCTTACTTCAAGCCTGATCCCCGTAAAATCAATGTTTTTGGGATTGTCCGACACGCGGACCCGCGCCTCACCCCGGGTGGGCCGCCCCGAAACGATGGCGTTAAAATCCACTTCTTCCAGCGCCCCGTCGGTATAGTGGGCGAATGCGTCCACAAGCTCGAAAGTGACGGGTATGCTTGCATTTTCCGTTTTGGTCTCCGCGGCAACAACTCCGAGTGCCGCCGCTTGAGCGACACGCGTTCCCTCATCTTCAATCTTCCTCAGTACTTCGTAGACGGCGGAGGGAGCGCCTGAAGAAACCGCCACATCGGGAGAGCGGGCGCCAAAAAGAGGATTCTCGCCACGCATCTTCTCCAGCTTCAGCCGTCCGTTCTCATCCGCGAAAACAAAATCGAGGTCATTGCCGCGAAGGATCACCTGCCTTTGGGCGGAGATGGGAAAAAACTGCATTTCCCAATCGGCCTGAACGCTTTTCCCGGTGGGAAGATCTGCCACGCGCTTCAGAAAAAGATTGAGCTTGACGCCGTCAAAATCGCGGAAGTCGCGGCGTATAAATTCCTCCAGCTCACCCCGGTTCGGGAAATTATCCGAAACGCGGGACATGAACCCGGAATAGTCCTTGTTTTCATACGCCCGCGCCATTTCCTGCAAAACCTGCCAGGGGTCTTCCTCGGGCGGGGGGGCTGTACTGTAGAGAACATTAATGTACGTGCGGAATTCCTCTTCCGCGCCTGTCCTGGCTTTGACACGGATGATCGGTGTATAGGCTTCGCTCTCGCGCGGTCTGAACCGATAGCTCCACGGCGGCCCCGGCTCCGCACGGTTCCAATTCGCACCGCCATCGAGGCTCACTTCAACGGCTTCGACGGGAAGATTGCTTTTGATTTTTCCCGTGATCACCATCTCGCCTTCGGTGAGATCGGCAGGTGTGAAGGTGTAACTTCTCGTTTCAATATCTTCAAGGCGCTTTCCGTTAATCGCGACGTCAAAGAGTTCGACTTCGAATTCCTCAGCGCCCCGGCCCATAGCCGGCGCGGCATGCGAGCGCGGCGCGTTTTGGAAGAGAAAAATCGCGCCGAACACGGCAGCGGCAAGAACGGATCGCTTCATAATTTAAAGGGCTTCCTCATGATTACCAGTTGTCACCAGGGGCACCCTCGCCGGAGAACCGGAAACGCGCCCTCGGAATATCCCGGAGCTCGATTTCCGTGCCGCCCTCGAGAACCGCCTTCACGCGAATTTCATAATCCCGGCCTTGTTCGGGCGCGAATCTGTACGTCCATTGAGGCGCGGCCTCTATATTTTCCCAGCTCGAGCCGCCGTCCAGACTGATGAGAAGGCTTTGAACGGGAACGTTGGATTCGAGGCTGCCCGTCACGACGATGTCGGCGCCCCCCAAATCCACCATCGGGATATCGCCCTCAATTTCATCCACCAGCCGGCCGTTCACCCGAACATCCGTAATTTGAATATCCGGCTCGACGGGCTGTTGTGTTCTTTCATAGCGGAACCTCGCCCTTGGGGCGTCCCGCATCTCCCATTCCCTGCCGCCTTCCAGAATTGCTCTGACTTTCACATCATAATCCCGGCCGGGTTCCGGCCGAAAAGCATACGTCCAGTTAGGGTTTGCATCCACCCCTTCCCAGCTTGAGCCGCCGTCAAAACTGACCTCCAGTCTTTCGACCGGGACATTGGATTTTAAAACGCCCGTCACGATCACGTCCCGGTTTTCAACCTCTTCGAATGACAGAACCGGCTCAATCTCCTCCAGCGGATCCCCATCCACCCGGATGGCGGTCAGCTCGACTTCCGGTTCCACTTTCGCGCCAACCACGCGGAAATGCGCGCGGTATTCCTGAAGTACCTGCTCACTGCCGTCCGTCATGACAACCTTAATAACGATGGGATAATCCCGGCCCGGTTCGGTCTGGAAGCGGAATTCAAAATCCGGATCACCAAGAGGCTGCCAACTCGATCCGCTGTCCCAGCTTGCCTCCATATGATCGAATGTCGCCACGTAGGTCTCCACGCGCCCCGTAACAACCGCCTCCCCATTTGGAAGTTCTTCAAAGGGAATTTCCTCCGGCACATCGTTGATCGGGGTGCCGTTCATTTTCACATTCGTAAGGCGGATAATCTCTCCGTCGGGCGGAGCCTGCCTCACATAACGGAACCGGACCCGGGGATAGCCGCCGGGCTCGACTTCTCTGCCGTCTTCCAACACAACGAGTATCCTGACATCATAATCGCGTTCGGGCTCGGGTCTAAAAATATACGACCAATCCGGCGATGCCCCGATCTCATCCCAAGTGCTTCCTCCGTCGAAACTCAATTTCAGGCCCTTCATCGGCACATTGGCCTCCAGGCTCGCTTCGATCCTGACCTCGCCATTCTGTACCTCTTCGATGGGCATCACCGGCTCAATGTTTTCCAACGGCTTGCCGTCGATGCGAATGTTCAAAATTTTAATATCGGTCTTGGCCTCCGGCCGAATGAACCGGAAAACCGGCGGCACGGGCAAATTCGGCTCAAACTCCGTTCCATCCGCGAGAACCATCTTCAAAGCAACCCGGTACTCCCGGTCATAGTCCGGACGCATCGTATAATCCCAGTCCGGATCCGGCGGCTCGAGCGTTTCCCAGTTAGCCCCGCCATCCACGCTTAAGAGAATATTCCTTACGGTCGCGTTGGTCTCGAGTTTTCCGGTCACGCGGATCTCTTCATTGGGGGTTTCAAACCTGCCTCCCAAGGTCTCGACCGGCCTGTCCTGGATGCGGATATCGTAGAATCTGGCGAAAATTTTTTCTCCGACTATAATATTTACGGCTCCACCCTTTTGAATCCAGGCTCCTGGACCCGGATCCGCGGCAAGCACGATGCCCGCCTGGGCGTCCTCAAATACGGGCCGTTTGATTACTGTAATGTTGTATTTTTCCGGTAGAAATTGTGACTTCACGCTCTCCCATGGTTTGCCGAGAACGTCCGGAACCTCCACTTCTGAAACACGACCCACAATAAGCTGAATGGTGGAACCCCTGGCAACGTTCGTTCCCGCAGGCGGTATCTGCTCCACGATCAAACCCTCCTGGTCCGCCTGCCGAATTTGCCGATCCTCAAGGGTGTAGCGCAACCCCCTGTTGCTCGCGACTAAATCCAGCCTGGTGCGGTCATCGGCGCGCCGGCCTACGAACCGGGGAACCTCCACCATCGCAAGCTTCCCGATCGTAATCCGTACCGCTGACCCGATCCGGACTCGGCTGCCGGCACGCGGATCAATCTCAATCACCTTTTTATCTTCACTGTCTTTCTCCGTGTCTCC
>ASOC01000129.1 GCA_000405945.1 Candidatus Omnitrophus fodinae SCGC AAA011-A17 | reverse complement strand
AAGCCGCTGCCAGTCAAGATCCGACATCAATCCCTCCAGGTATCTCTGAGCATGTTGTCTCTGCTCCTGACGGCAGAAACTTTTTATAAACGGCTTGGCGAATTCCTCAAGCCGCTGAATGACTTTGCTGAAAATATTCGCAGAAACTTCACAACCTGCAAGCAGTTGTTGCTTGCGTATTTCAAAGCGCCGTTGCATCGATGGAGCCCTCCATGAATTTTCATGGAACTTTCATCGACACAACAACTTAAATGACTTTACCAAACTCAGACAGTAGAATTACGCAAACACATTTATTTGTGCTTTTCTGTTTGCCTTTTTCTTCCTTTTGTATACGAATTCCCTAGATATTCATGGGAAAAATTTCACTCTTTGGAATTTTATATTTGACACGGACATTGGACGAGTCGTGCGTGTATTTACAACTTTAGATGCTACGACCGAGACATACAAACACCCGCTCTATGCGTTGTTTTTCAAACCAATTTGCATGATCTTGCGCTTAATCTTGAAAGATCCTTTACGGTCTGCCTTAGTTGCCACAGCTGCTGTTGCGTCAACGGCTATCCCCCTATCGTACTTAATATTTTTGGTTTTTTTAAAAAACAAAGTCGTATCGTTGATTTTCGCTATGCTTTTTGGGTTCTCTTCTTCGGTATGGTTGTTTTGTTCTATACCGGAAACATTCTCATTGAACTTGGCAATGATCGT
The DNA here is from genome assembly GCA_000405945.1 of Candidatus Omnitrophus fodinae SCGC AAA011-A17. GTDB lineage: Bacteria > Omnitrophota > Omnitrophia > Omnitrophales > Omnitrophaceae > Omnitrophus > Omnitrophus fodinae. Next base: position 2,958 of record ASOC01000129.1, on the reverse strand, counting down.
AATGGCGTTCTTTTTGCAATCGTTTAAAATACCCCCAGACGGCCTTTCCTGGAAACGATTTAAGATTGTTTACATCATTTATTCGATTATAGCCGTTGGTATTTCGCTGCCGAACATCATTTATGCGACCTTAGCGTTTGTAAATATCTGCAGAAAAAGAGGAGAGGGTAAAAGATGGTCGACAATGCAGACAAGCTATTACTTGTCAATTATTACATTGCTACTAATGCTGCTTTCTAGCCTCCAAGTACTAGTATATCACGGTGCGTATCTATTTTGGAATCCCATTAGTTTTATCCGTGTGTTCATGATTGACCACGAATATTTCATGCTAGATCCTTCAAGATTAGCAAACGCAGAAAGAATTCTGAAGTTTGCGCGCTATTTTTTGATAGATAATATAACCGCTCCGATTGTCATCTCTAAAGAATGGAGCACTTATCATACTCAATGGACGATGCTTGGATTTACAACAAAAAAAGCTTATTTGTATTTTGCCTCCGCTTTGTTCTATTTTTTTTGGTTAAGCGTTGCCTCACTCTCAACTCCAATTAAGAAAATTATCAAGGACTATGACGTGCAATTAGCGTGTTGTTTTATTGCTTTTAACATTGTTTTTCACCAGATCTATTATCACATTGGCTACGATTGCGGACCATTTTTGTATTCAATTCACACAAGTTTTTGCATGATATACCTGTTAGCAAGGGCCTACCACGTTTGCAAAATACGCTTTAAAAAAATACTTTTGACACTTTATTTTTCATAAATAACCTTTTCCAGGGTCAACCCCTGGGGCGGCGCGGTAGGACCCGCAAGACGCCTGTCGCCCGCCTTTGCTATTTTTTTAAACTGCTCCAGGGTGATTTTGCCCCTTCCGAGATACAGAAGCGTGCCCACAATGTTACGCACCATATTGTAAAGAAAGCCGTCACCTTCAAAGGTGAAAATGATCCACGGTTTTTTTCCCGCAACGGCCAGGCGGTAAAGGGTGCGCACGGAATTTTTTTCGTCGCCCGCGTGCGCCTGAAAAGAACGAAAATCACGTTTGCCCACCAGAATCGAGGCGGCCTTTTTCATCAACGGAATATCCAAAGGATGCGTGTAATGGCAGGCGTAATGCCTTGAAAGAGGACGATTGACCTGCGCGTGCAAAACGCGGTAGACATAAATTTTGCGTTTGGCTCCAAAACGCGCGTGAAAATCCGGGGGCACTTCCCGCGCTTCCTTGACCGCTACGTCCTCCGGAAGATAGGTATTCAGGGCGCGCTCAAGGTTGGAAAGAGGAATGGTTTTGCGTGTTTGAAAATTCACGGCCTGCGCCCGCGCGTGCACGCCGCTGTCCGTGCGGCCTGCTGGAATCACGCGAACACGCTCCCGGAGAATCCTGAAAAGGGCTTTTTCGAGTTCACGCTGGACAGTTCTTCCCCGTTTTTGTTTTTGAAATCCGAGGAAATGGGTGCCGTCATACTCAAGCACCAGCTTGATATTGCGCATGGAATGAATTTTTTAGCGAATCAAACGCTCGGCAATCTGAATGGCGTTCAGTGCCGCGCCTTTTCTGAGCTGATCCCCGCTCACAAAAAGGGCCAGGCTGTTGTCCGCGGAAATGTCTTCGCGCAGCCGTCCAACGAGGATATCGTCCTTACCGCTCGCCTCAATGGGCATGGGAAAATAATTCTTGTCCCTGTCATCGACCAGTTTAACGCCATCAGCCTTGGAAAGAAGTTCCCGGGCCTCGCTCACCTTGAGGGGCTTCTTGAGTTCCGCGTAAATCGCCTCGGAATGCGCCCTGTAAATCGGAACCCGCACACAAGTGGCGGCAACGCGGATATCTTCGTCATGAAAAATTTTCCGGGTCTCATTGGCCATTTTATTTTCTTCTTCGTTGTAGCCATTTTCTTTCACCTGGCTGTTATGCGAAAAAAGGTTAAAAGCTATCTGGTGCGGGAGAATCTCGCGCGTCACGGGTTTGCCGTCCAGAAATTCCCTGCTCTGCCTTTCCAGCTCATGCATGGCCTTGGCGCCGGCGCCGCTCACAGACTGATACGTGGCCACCTTGACGCTCTTGATGCCGGCTTTCCTGTAAATGGGGAAAAGCGGCACCAGCATGATAATGGTCGAACAGTTCGGATTGGCGATAATGCCCTTGTGTTTGAAAATGTCCTCGGGATTGATTTCCGGCACAACCAGCGGAACCTCAGGGTCCATCCTATAGGCGCTTGTGTTGTCAATCACCACAGCGCCTTCGCGCACGGCCGCAGGCATGAATTTTTTGCTGATGGAACCGCCCGCGCTTGAAAGCACAATATCAATCCCTTTGAAAGACTGCTCCGTGAGCTCTTCGACCCCGTGAGACTGTCCGCGAAAGGAATATTTTTTGCCTTTGGAGCGCGCCGAAGCCAGAAGCTTGAGAGTCTTGATCGGAAAATTCCTTTCCTCTAAGATCTTGAGCATTTCTTCGCCCACCGCGCCCGTGGCTCCCACAAGAGCGACGTTAAAAGTTTTCTTATCCTTCAAGGTGTTCACCGCCGTCATCTGGATATTTTCTCCCTAGTTTTACTGTCTGAGTTTCATAAAAGCACGTAACTTATTTTGTCGATGAGTATTCCATGAAAAACACTTTTCATGGAAAGGGGCCATCGATGGAATCGCTCTTTGATATTCGCAAGAAAGAACTGTTGACTCAATGTGAAGTTTCTCCAGAAATTTTCGATGATATAGTAAAGCGTGTTGAAAGATTTGTGACTCCTTATGCGTCTCATCTTCGGAGGACAGAACAAAGACAACACGCCCAAACCTACCTGGGAGGTTTGATGTCGGATTTGGAGAGAAAGAACAGCGAGTCGATAGCCTATCGTTATGATCAAGACCGCCAAGGATTGCAACATTTTATTGGCACCTCTTTGTGGGATCATCAGCCTTTGATTGAAGTTCTGGTGGGTCAAGTGGCCGCTG
>ASOC01000128.1 GCA_000405945.1 Candidatus Omnitrophus fodinae SCGC AAA011-A17 | reverse complement strand
TTGAAGGTAGGTCTGGTGCTTTCCCCGCCGGCCAAGTTGTCGCTGGCGCCAATGCGGGTGAAAATCCTGTCCACCAGCCCGATTCTCGCCTGCCGGGCCGGAACAAAAGATCCGATTTGTGCCAGCAACACGATAAGGCCCACTTGCCGTATATAAGTTGATTTCCCCGCCATATTCGGACCCGTGAGGAGAATGAGCTGGTTTTCCGAACGGTCCAGAAAAGTGTCATTGGCTACAAATTGTCCCTGCGCCAGCATGGCTTCCACCACCGGATGGCGGCCCGCTTCTATCATCAATTCGCCGGTTTCAACCACCGTGGGCTTCACCCAATTCCGCTGAATGGCAGTCACGGCCAAAGATGCCATCGCGTCCAAATGTCCCATGGCTTTGGCCATGGCTTGCAAAGGTACGAGTTCTTCAAGCACTTTTTCGCGGATTTGATTAAAAATTTCGTATTCAAGCGCTTTGATTTTGTCCTGTGCGCCGGAAATTTTTTCGTCCCAATCTTTTAATTCAGGAAGGATGAACCTTTCCGCGTTAGCCAGGGTTTGTTTGCGGATATAATTCTCGGGCACCAAATGCAAATTGGCTTTGCTCACTTCGAGGGTGTATCCGAAAACCTGTGAATATTTGACACGCAAAGACCTGATACCTGTTCTTTCGATTTCCCGCTGCTGAAATTCAAGAATCCAGGATTTTCCTTTTTGAGAAATCAAACGCAATTCATCCAGTTCGCGGGAATAGCCGTCGCGTATCATGCCGCCGTCCTTTAGCGAAAGAGGCGGGGCATCCACCAAGGCCTGTTCAATCATGTCTTTGAGATTGGGAAACGGAATCATGGTGCCCAACACCGCTTTCAGGGCCTGGCTTTGAACCCGGGAAAGGAGATTCCTGATTTCAGGCACGCGGCCGAGAAAAATTTTAAAATTGATAAGATCGCGGGCATTGGCCACGCCGTAATTGAGCCGGCTCGTAGTACGCTCCAAATCCTTGAGCCCTTTGAGGAGCATACGAATCGATTGCGTCCAGGAAAAATCCCTGACCAATTCTTCTATTCCTTCCTGGCGCTCGCGGATGGCTTCCAAGGCGAGTAAAGGATGAGTCACCCATTGATAAAGTGTCCTGCCGCCCATGGAGGTGAGCGTCTGGTCAAGGGTGCCGATAAGCGTCACGGAAGCTTTGCCGGCAGTCATGCTTGAAACCAGCTCCAGACTGCGCTGGGTTTGCCTATCCAGAGTCATGTATTCCCGGGCATCCAAATAAACAGGCGGCCGGATATGCCCCAGCGCTGAATGAAGATGATCCCTCAAATAATAAAGCACGGCGCCCGCGGCACGCACGCATAAAGCCTGCTCCGAAAAAGGAATGCTTTTTTCAGAAGCCCATTTAAATCCTTCCTGCAGCATGCGGCTTCCCTCTTCCCGGTCGAAAACCCAATCGTCGTAGAAAGTAAGAGCCGCGTTTAAATTGTCTTTCACAAAAGCGATGAATGACGAGTCGTCTGAAAGCGATTTAGGAAGAATCAATTCGCGGGGCTGAAGAAGCGTGAGCTCACCCAGCAGTCTTTCCGAGGAAAATTCCCGCACGAAAAATTCGCCCGTGCCAAGATCAAGGTAGGAAAAACCGCAAATCCCTTTTTCGCGCACCACAACCACCATGTATTCCGGCTGTTTTCCCTCGTAATCATCATCAAGGTAGGTGGCGGGCGATATAATGCGGGTGATTTTCCTCTCCACCAAACCCTTAGCGAGCTTAGGATCGCCGACTTGTTCGCAAATAGCCACTTTCAGGTTGTGCTCTAGCAAAGTGCGCACATATTCCTGAAAGGCGTGATACGGAATACCGCACATCGGTACACGGCCGGACTCGCCCGCCTCACGGCCGGTTAGCGTGATATTCAAAATATCCGAGGCCCGGACAGCATCCTCAAAAAACATTTCATAAAAATCGCCCAGCCGGAAGAAAAGGATGGTGCCGGAGGCAAGAGTTTTTTTGATGGAACGGTACTGTTCCATCATGGGCGTTAATTTCTGTTCCAATGAAAGGCTTTCGGTCATAGCAGTGGGTTTGGCTTGCTTGCCAAAACTAGTTACATATTATAAATAAATAAGTTGGAAACACAAAGGAGTAAATGTAAGATTTCCCTGTGAATAAACCCAGAATCCTTCTTGTTAATCCGCCCATCTACGACTTTTCAGCCCACGACTTCTGGCTAAAACCTTATGGATTGCTGACCGTGGGCGGGTATCTCCGGAACTTGGCGGAATTAAGCCTTTTTGACTATCTGGACCGCCGGCATCCTCTTATACCGCCGGATTCCCGGCTTAAAATTGACCGATTCGGCCGGGGGCAATTCCTTGCTGAAACCATTTCCAAACCCTCTCTGTTTTCATCCATACCGCGTTACTATCACCGCTACGGCCTGCCCCGACAGGTATTTCGTGAATTCATGGCGGGAAAAGGGCCTTTTGACCATGTCCTTGTGCAGACAGTCATGACTTATTGGTATCCGGGAGTGCGTGAAGTGATTGAGGATATAAGAGAGCTTTCGCCGCGCGCAACAATCATTCTCGGCGGCGTTTACGCAACCTTATGCCCGAAACACGCACGGAATCAAGGCGCTGATCTTGTCATTGAAGGTCAAAACCTGGCACCCCTTTGGGACCACCTTGGTATGCGTCCGGACTTGACAGCTCTGCCCTATTGGGACGGCTATAAAAATTTAGAGGTAGGCATTTTAAAACTCGCGGACGGCTGCCCATTCAAATGCACGTATTGTTCGGTGCCGCAGATCCATCCCCGATTCGAGGCCCGGTCTCTGGATCGATCCATCGAAGAGTTGAAATATCTGGTCCGGCTGGGCGTAACTCAGGTGGCCTTTTACGATGACGCCCTTCTTTACAACTCTCATCATATTCTCTTCCCGTTTCTGGAAAAAGTCCTGAGCGAAAATATCCGCGTCCAATTTCACACGCCCAATGCCCTGAACGCCCGTTTTATCGATAAAGAAACGGCCGCACTCATGGTACGCGCCGGATTCAAAACCTTTTACCTCGGTTTTGAAAGCAACGCCTATGAATGGCAGAAAAAAACGGGAGGGAAAGTATATTCGGATGAATTCACAGAAGCCGTCTGGAATCTCGAAACGGCGGGCGCAGATTTAAGAAATATCACGGCTTATTTGATTGTAGGGCATCCGCAAGGCAATCTGCAGAATGTCGAAGAATCCATGCGTTTTGCGCACAACCTCGGCATCCGCGTCATGCTGTCAGAGTTTTCACCCATTCCGGGAACGCCTGACGGCGAATCACTACGCGCCACGGTCGATTTGGATGAACCCCTCGCCCACAACAAAGTTTTCTTCGCACATTCCTTTCTCGGCGGCCAGGAATTGAACCGGTTAAAAATTCTATATAAACAATTGAATCAAATGTCTTCTCTGCTTCAACAGCCCTAAGATTAAAAAAAAGGGCGCCGTCCTTATGGACAGCGCCCTTGGAATATCACTTAGCTACTCAATCAAGCGACAGCGTCACCCGCAACATTGGTAATCACCGGGGTCACAAAAAATGTAACCGGGGGGAACAGAAACCACAAAGCGGTTTTGTTGGATTGGACAATACGCACCTTGCTCGCTCCTTCCGCCTTGGCCGCGGCCGTAAAATCCGCCACAGTCTTTTCCAGCGCCGATAG
>ASOC01000127.1 GCA_000405945.1 Candidatus Omnitrophus fodinae SCGC AAA011-A17 | reverse complement strand
CATTGGCCTGCTGAGTGACCTGCAAAGCATCAGTGCCCAGGCTCTGAATAGCACCGGCCTGCTGGCCCGCGCTTCCGGCCTGATTGCCTTGATCAAAAGCATTCTGCCCTGACTGAGCTGAACCTGTGATATTAGACGCTGAATTGTCAAACGCCTCCCGGGCCAGCCGCGAAGCCTCCGCATTCAGAGTATTGAAATATCCGCTCCTTGACAGATAACCGGCAAAAGCCGAAGTAGCTTCGCCCGCCGTACTCGAATTATCCCACCCCAGAGGCCGGACAATAGACTCAATGCCGCCGCTTTGATACGGCATAGCTAGAAACCGCCGCGCTACCTTGTAATATTTTCCGTTAAGTTGGATAACAAACCGCGAATCAGATACCGACTCATACCGGTCCAGGTCACGCCGTTTGAGGGATACCCGTTCAGTCATTTCATCCACCGTCAAATCATAGGGCTCGCCTTCGATGAGCACCACGTTAAGCCCCTTCTGGCTGGTGTATTGCTTTTCCCCGAATTTAAACGTGTAGGAGCCATCCCCGTTATTGATCACCTCATACCGCACGCCTTCTAATTCCAACACACCGTCAGCTACACGGACACTTGAAGCATACAACTTTTTCAACGTGGCCGAATGATTGACGATATCTTCCACTACCTGGTAAGTGACCCCCGTGATAGTGACCACTCCGTCCGCATCGCTATTGTAATCCTTTTTGCCGTCATTGACTTTCCAGGTGCCGTCCGGATTGTGCAGGAGATAGAATGTTCTACCCTCTATATCAATGACCAAATCATAAAGCAGCCTGCTCTCTATCGGCATCTTCGTGAGGATAAGGGTGTAAAGCTTGATCAGCCGCATCACCTCATCCACGGTGTCGATATCCTTTTTATTAATCTTTCCGTCACCGTTCACGTCCACGGCGCGCTTCAGCGAGGTGGAAAGCATGCTGCGGTCAAAGTAATCCACATCCTTGTCCCTGTCGATATCGCCTATCGACATTTCCTCATCCGTCGGATTGGCAATGGATTTTGAACGTATCACATCACGGATTCTCTGCGCATCGAGAGGCGTCACGAAGCCGTCGGCGTTCACGTCCACGTGTTGTTTCAGCGCCCGGTCCAGCAAGGCGACATCGTCATCACTGACAAATCCACTGTGGTCGATGTCCTTTTGGGCTATCGTCTTGGCTTCTTTCTCGAGATTGCCCGCTTTTATCAGCATAATCGAATCATTGATGTTGTCCACATCCGCTTTCTGGATGACCCCGTTCTTATCGAAATCAATTTTCCCAGAATTCTGAATGGCCCATTCCAGCGCCTTCCAGTCCAAATCATCGATGCCGCCCTTACCGTCAACGTTGGAAAGCTGCAATTCACGGTCCGAAATGCCAAAGGAGAGATACTCCTGCATTTTAAGATACCATTTATAGTCGGCCTCCGTGACCGCGGTGTCACCGTTCACATCAAACATGCGGCTCCGCGCATCTTTGAGGAAGTTAAGGTCAAAACCATTCAGGACTCCGTCCTCATTCACATCCGCGCGGTCCATTTCATCCTGTTTGAGCAGGCTGAACTTCATAAGTTTATCGATGCTGGCTTTTGCCAGGCCCAGTTCAAACTCGCTGATGGCACCGTCGCCATCAAGGTCAAACTGGATAAATTTGAATTTATCGGAAAGTTTGCGCGCATCAGTCAGGTCTTCCCCGGTATCTCCCTGATCCGGACGCGCAGGCTTCACGCCAAATTTATTGACCATGCTTTTCAAACCCTGGATATCGGCACCGTCCGCAAGGCCGTTTTCATTATTGTCCAATACCCTGTTAACCGCCCGTGTCACAATTTCCTTGTCAAAGTCCGTAACAGCATCTGATTTCTGCACGTAAGCGTCAATCAGGCTTCCAAGTTTCTTAAGATCGGATGCGCCAAAATTAAGCCTTTCTTTAAGGGAGGCCTTGCCCGTGACGTTATCCACGACAACGCCCCAGACCACTTCATCGATGTCAACGTGTCCGGTTTCTTTGAAACTTCGGTATTTCTTGAGACCGTCAAAAAATGTCCAAGTGCCGTCCTTATTATCCGTGCCCGTGAAAAGACGATCCAGGGCCTTAAAGACCTGAACTTCCACGGGGTCGGACACCGGCTGCCCGTTCGAATCCATAAGTCCGACCCGACCCAGACTGTCCGGAGCCGTCACGGTATAGGTCGTGTTATCGATCAAGACATGATTCTGCATGTCACTCGTGTACGAGTTAATGCCGTCCGTAAAGGTAAAACTTCCTGACGTGCCATCCATAACATAGCTGAGCAATTTATTCTTCGGTTTCAAATGCAGGACCTTGTCCTTGATTTCTTCGCTCACCCGGGCTTCGGGATGCCCTTTGTAGTAGTCAAGATTATCGATTTTCTGCATATCGCCCCTGATACGACGAGCATCAAGAATTCTTCTCTGAATATCCTGGGTTAAAGCCACATCTTTGAGATCAATGCGAGAATCTCCGTTGAGGTCACGCCCGTTGTCTTTGGCATAGACCATCTTATCGATATCTTTTACCGTAAGGTCATGATTGTTATCGATATCAGCCAGCACCTGATCTCTGAGGGAGACCTCTTCACCCTGATTGATTTGCTGCGCCGAATGTTCAACATACTGAATATCCTCGTCGCTAATCAAGCCTTCCTCGGTCAGGTCGGAATTCTTAATGTACGGCTGCACCCTCTCCAGGAAATGGATGATGAAAACATGGATGTCATGGAGAATCTTATAGGCATCCGGATCACCTTTACCCATCGCTTCGCGGTATGCCTTTACGTTTCCCTCTTCCTTATCGATGGTGCGATTCCCCGGTCCGCCGTATTGGCCTATCATGCCGCTGACTATTTTCCCGTCATCATTCATATCCAGCCGTTCAAAATCATCCCTGCTGATAGGAATATTCAGTTTGAGCAATTTCTGTATCATCCAGGCGTCTTCTTCCCTGATCAATTGATCTTCCCGGGTTGAAATCAATTTGCTTCTGGCATCCTTCACCGCGTCAAGGTCTTTGTAGTCAATCTTGAAATCGTCATCCACGTCATAATGGTCAAAATCTTCGGGATTGAGGATGTTTTCATACGGGTCCCTCGTTTGCTTGAACAAATCCTTTGCCAGCCGGACGTCAAGTTCATTGAAGGTGCCGTTCGTATCCAGGTCGTAATAGCGGTTGGTCAGCACGTCCAGGGCAAAACCAAGCCAGGTGATATCCTCGGAATCCAGATAGTTCCAGGGGGTGGCCGTGCCTTCGGTGTCCAATTTCTGTTTATAGCTATGATTCACATCCGATTTTTTGAGTCGGTCAAGCATCATCTCATCCATCTGACGGCCAAAGCCCAGCATTCTCAACATTCTGTCAATTTCCTGAAGGTCAATGATGAGCGCCAGATCCGCGCTGGGCTGGCAATTGCGCCCCTTGTCGTCGCACTTCGTCGAATAATCCACAATACCGTCCCCGCTCAAATCCACGTGAGCCTTAATGACATCCCAAACTTTTTGCACGTCTTTAGAACCCACGAATTTATCGCCGTCCAGATCGTATTTCAGATAGTCTCTTATGGACAGAACATCTCCGTCCTTGATTGCCTGCCGCACATCGGTGTGAATTTCCTTGTCCTTATCATCCACCTCCCCGTCATAATTCAAATCAAACTTCGCGGTGTTCTGCAGCCGCTGGCTTATTAAGTCCAGGTCTT
>ASOC01000126.1 GCA_000405945.1 Candidatus Omnitrophus fodinae SCGC AAA011-A17 | reverse complement strand
CCGCTTTGCTTCGCCGCCACCTGTCCTTGCGCTTCGCGCAAGAACAGGTACTGCTCCAGATACCACCCCGGGCAAACCCGGGGCATCTTCCGCTGTCATAACCTTAAAAGGGCGTCTTCGACCTGGCATAAAGTTGAGTCCCTTCGCTGCTTCGGGCAACTTCAAAAGATAGAATGGCTTGTCTCAAAATTTTAAACCGGAACCCGCCGCCGGCCGAACCCCGGAAATCCTTGAATTGAAAATCACTGAATTCGTTAAACACCTGCCCTTCGTCCCAGAACAAAACCGCGTCCAGGGACAAATCGCGGTGCTGCCATACCGTGTAGCGGTATTCCAAGGTCGCGAGCAAGAGGCTTTCCCCGAAAAATCGGTTCTGCTGGAATCCTCGGTGCGTATCGCCCAGACTGGGATCCACGCCGTAGCCTCCGAGACGGGCCATGTCAAAAAAAGGAATGGCCTGATGATTCAATTCCGCGTTGTGCTCGGCCACGATGCGGCCGCCAATGACTTGGCGTTCAGAAAAAACCTCGTGATACCGGGCCGCTTCCGCCCGGTATTTAAAATAGCCGAAGTCATATCCGTCCACGCCCTCATGATAAGAAATTTTAAAACGCTCCACGCCGCCCTGGTGCGGATCAGCCGGAAAATCCCGCGTGTCGTGAACAAACTCAAGCCCGCCAATCAGCATATCGCCGCCCCCGGCTCCGGGAACATTCCTGTCCATGCGGCCCTTGCCGCCGTCCTCGCCATCGTCGATATCCACGGTCTTATACGCGAACGAAGCTTTTAAATCCGTGTGCAGGCTCAAAGAATACCCCAGCCGCATTTCCAGCGCGGTGGTTTTGGATTTGAAATTGTGGCTGTCCCCGCGTGATGAGTCAGGCCCTATTCCGAAAAAATTTTCGCTGGGCCTGTCTTCAAAATTAAAATAAAAAGAACCGTAAGGGCCTGTCGCTTCCGTCTTGTCCAGTCCCAACTCGGAATAAACCCTGAAAAGTTCCCCGCGCGACCAGCCAACACCGTTTTTGAAACGCAAATAAGGATAATTGCCCTTTTGACGAAAGAGCTTGACCACGTCCAGGTCCGCGCCAAAACCGGACGCACTGAAATTGTTTGCATTCAGAAGGTTGAGATAAAGACCGTGATCCGTGAGGCGTTCGTAAACCCATTGCAGCTTGTCGGACACATGATAGCGGTCGAACCAGTAGAAAGTTTTGTCCATGCCGCCGCGCAGCAAATCCAGCGGCCAGGCCGGAAGGGCGAGTGCCTTTTCCGCCAGAGTTTCTTCCTGCTTCGGATTCTCAACCAGACGGGTGTAAGCGTCGTAGCTTGAAGACTGGGCAGCCAGAAGCGGATTCGAAAGAAAAAAAGAAACCGCCGCAATGGCAACAACCCGAATGAATTTCTTTCCCGGAAAACTGCTCAAGAGACCCCTTTTAGAATTGAATTATTTCACAAATAGCCAAAGTTCGACTTTGCCTATTGAGAATAAAAGTATAAGGAGAACGGCGTATCAATTCAATCAAATAATCAATTTGGGTGCGTCTCACTAACGCGCAATTGCAAGAGCTTCTCAGCGCCTTGCCGCGACAACGCATCCCGGATCGTTTAAAGCGGGATTGAATGACATGTTTGCAGGCAGCTTCGGCAATTCCGGAACCAATATGTAAACGCTCCACAGCGGATGATCAGCTGAACGGGTTGTCGCCCTGGATCGAAAACAGCCGGACATTGCCGCCATCCTCAAAAATAAACTGCGCGTTTCCCTCGCTCGTCTCCACACCGCCTGTCCCGTCATTGACCATCCGTCTCTGCCAATGGGTCTGAAGAACGGCTTTGGATCCCTCCGTAAGCGCGTGGTCTTCGAAGAAGTTGAGCTCGATCTGGCTCGAATTGCGGAACCGGTCCATTAGCCGGAACTTGAGGTCGGTTACGTTCAGGGCGGCACCATCACTCATCAGGTCGAAAAATCTTTCGAGGTCTTCGTTCACATAAGTCTCCCGCAATTCTTCAAGAACACTCCGGGCGCGTTCTTCCCCTCCCGCCACGCCGCCTTGTTCCGCAACCGACGTCATCAAGCCGGCCGTTGTGCAGCCGGCAAACCATAAGGCCAGCCCCGAGAGCGCCAGCAATCGCATTTTACCGTTTGTCACGAATCTTCTTAGAATTTCCATAGGAATTGCGCCTGTGCGTTATGCTCCGTGAACCGTTCGGTTGCCACATCATGGGCGAACTCCACGGCTTCGTAGCTGATTTTAAAAATCTTCTCGCCCACCCCGGGAATGAAAGACGGCAGTTTGTATTCCAGAGCAGCATACGCGTTGAAGCGGATACTGTCCGAATCGTGGGCGAGGCGGCTTGCCGTCCCAAGTGAATACCTCTGCTCCAAACGAATGGATTTCGTGATCTGAAGGCCCAGCCCTCCAGAGAAGGTATGGGTGAGGTCGCGCCCCTCCTCTTTGGGCCGGTTTTCATAATTTACCTGCCAGCGCAAATTGGGCGCCGCTTCCATGCCGAACCATTTCTCGCGCATCCGGACGCCGAGATACCCTGAATTGATCAAACGGTCGTTCACCTTCTGCCGGTCATCGTCCTCGTCACGAAGGCTCCAACCCGAGATCACGTTCACCCGCTTGAGCTTGAACTCATCCTCGAGGCCGAATTCGTCGCTCATAAAATCGATCTGTCCGGTTGTGTCGTCCTGGGAAACGCGACTCCTCTTCTCCCAGTAACCCCGGACGTAAAAGTCCCGGAGGCCGATCACGGGATCATACGGCATCCAGCTGAGTGCCAGCCTCGGCACCTGGGTAACGGTCCTCTTGTTGAGCTGGCTTTTTTCCAGTTTGTCATAGCTCACCCGGTAAGAGGCCTCGGATTTCAGGTCCCTTGTCCAGCGATGGTCGATCTTCCCATTGAAGTCCACGCGGTCGGCAATCGCCGAACCCGCCAACGTGTTGAAACCGGCATTCACCCATTCGTAGCCGAGCTTGGCCTTCGTCTTACGCGAAATGCGCCCCATACTCGATAGACGCACTGCGCTTCCCGTGTCCCGGTTCACACGGGTCTCCGGAGACGTGTCCTTGTCGATCCAGCTTTTTGCCAGCTCCGTGTCCGTCTCCCAGCGGTCCCAAAGAAGGACGTGGTGGGTCAGGCTCGCGACGCGGTTAGAGGCGTCCGCAACGCCCGTTGTATTGCCGATGGTGCTGTGATCGTCCTCCACATCGGTGAAGTTGAAACCCGTCCGCAGGTCCTTGATCATTTTGTACTCCTTGACCAGCTGTACTTCCGAATGCCCTCCCGCCACATAGCGGAGGAAATTTTTTCCCTCCCGCGCCCGCTGAGAATACGCCGCGACCCCTTTGACATTGATTCTTTCCGTCCTCACGGCCGCCTGGAAACCTTCGAGGGCCTGGCTCACGGTGTATTGGGAAAAATCCCCAAAAAAATCCCCCACCGTGAGGCGCGCATATTTGTTATAAAGCTCCGAGGTCAGCCCCAAAAGATGGATGTCCTTTCTTTTGTCAATCTGGGGATCCGGCGTTTTGCGTAAATGAACGTTCGTGATTGAACGCCAGTCGTGAGGAAACACCACTTCGCTCTTGAGTTTAAGCTCGTTCGTCAAAAATTCACCACGCCGCAAAAGCGTTCGGCTGCCGGAGCCTCCCGTGCGGTGGAGGGCTCCCGTCAGGGCGTATTCGCCGTGAAACGTCAAGGGACGGCTCCACTTCGTTCCGCCG
>ASOC01000125.1 GCA_000405945.1 Candidatus Omnitrophus fodinae SCGC AAA011-A17 | reverse complement strand
CCTCTCCCTCAATCTTGGCGGACGAGAAATTGACTGACTATGCGGTGGCGCAACTAACCCAAGTGCTTCTAAAACAGAACAAACTACCGCCTTCCGGCACGACGATTTATGTGGATAATCGGCCTTCTAATGAATCAGCGTCCTTTTTCACCGCCTCGACTGGCACCATTACCCTGAATTTTGCTCAAATTGATGGTTCGCCCTCGGAGAGAATAACCGGCTATGAGGCAGGGTCTCACCCTAATATGGAAGGGGCTTATCGTGAGGCAGTAGAGGCTGCATCCCTTGGGCAGGGAAATCTTGTGCAGGCAGAGCAAAAGTTAACCGCTGAACAGCAGGAGCAATTAATGGCGGCCTTGGATTCCAAGGAAGACATAAGCCGCGTTTCTCTATTAATAGCACTGGGCATAGCGGCTTCCGTGAAACCTGTGAATGAACCCGGCCTTTTGGTCATTCAGGGCGACAAGTATTACAGTGGTAAGAACGCGGACACGCTGGTTGACCATGTGACAGGCTTGCTCGAATCAACGACATCGCAACACATTGCCATATCATTAGATCCGGAAAAGTTCACGAATGACGTGGAGCGTCAAGACCTGGTTGAACAATTGAATCAGCTTAGGTCTCAAAATGAAGCTTACAAAGGACGTCTCTATGTGATGGAGGCTTCACTGGCAAATTCATTCAGCCAGCTTGAATTTCTGGCTGAACAGATGAATTTGGAGAAACAGGATTTCGAGAATGCGATGCAGTTTGCCCTGTTGGATAAACAGGTTCCGGACAAAGACGACCTTAAATTCGCGCTGTTAAACCTGGGCCGGTTCGCGGCTGGACGTGTGGTTGTCCTTGGCGATGAGAAATTGGCTGCCATTAAAGGTAAGCTGATTACCATTACACTGGGCGCTCTTATCAAGTCCTGGATTATTGAGCGCGCCGCCGAACAGCGCATCGCCCAGGCCGCTTAAAAGGCGGCCACTCGGCGCCAAGTAAGACAGCCCCATGCGTCGCATGGGGCTGCCGAAGGTCAAGCAGTCCCGCACGCCGATGTTTTTGCAACCCTTTTTCCTTCTTTCCCAGGCGTCACCAGTGGTATAATTTAGCCCCTTATGAAAGCCCAATTCACGATTCGCAGTAAATTGTTGCTATTCATGCTTGCGCCCGCTCTCCTCATAACAATAGTTATGGCCTATTTTTCTCATGAGGCATTGGAGCGCATCTACGAAAGTCAAATCGCTGACTTATCCGAAGAAATTCTCGAATCCGCTTCGCAAAAGTTAAAACTTTACCTGGAAAAAGAAATTGACAAGTTGGAGATTCTAAGCCGCAATCCCACCTTACAAGCCTACCTTCGAGGCGCTCAAACCGAGATTGGCAAAAAATCAGCGGCTGACGAAGCAAGTTATTTTGCCGCCATGGACCGGCGGTGGCAGAATCCTGATGAAACTGAGCTGGTCCATACGGTTCTTGCTAATCCCGCGTCAAAAGTGCTTATAGATTTTCAAACTTATGAAAAGCAGCGCTATCGCGAGATTTTTCTCACCGATTCCGTAGGCGCGGTTAAAGCCGCGACTAATAAGACCAGTGACTATTATCAGGCGGATGAATTTTGGTGGCAGGCGGCCACTAAAGACAATGGCCACGTTTTTCTGGGAGATATCGAGTATGATGAGAGCGCGAAGGTGCGGTCCATAACTATCGCCGTTCCCGTCGAAGATATGCAACATATTGCTATTATTGGAGTTATGAAGTTAGTGGTCGATATTAAAGAGTTTTTTCTGAACGGTGCCGAATTGTCGGTGGGTAAGGATGGGATGATCCGCATTTTTAACCAGTCCGGCAAAATTGTTTTTGATATTGACCCGAATTACATTGATAGAACAGAAAATCCGGCTGTCCTTAACCAGGTTTTGGGGTGTAAAAGCGGTTTTTTTAAAATATCTTTGGATAATATGGAAAAATTTGTGGTTTTTTTATCCGTTGATTTACGCCGGATTTTGGGACACAGGCTTATTACTAGAAATTTGTGGTATTTTTGTTTGTTACAGGATGAGGAAAACGCCTTTTTTCCTTTACGGAAAACTCAGCAACTGCAGATGCTGAGAATCGGAGGCACGGTTATTTTTCTTTTGATTGGGACGCTGTATCTCGGGCATATTTTTTCCAAACCTCTGTTGGAATTGCTCAAACACACCCATGAAATATCCCAAGGCAATTTCCGCACCCGCATTCATATCCACACCAATGATGAATTCAAGGTTCTGGGCGAAGCGTTTAATAAAATGGCCGAGCGCTTGGAGCGCTATTTTCGCCTAACAGAGTCGTCTGAAAGAAGATACAAAGCGCTTTTTGACAGCGCGGAAGAGGGAATATTTGTACTGGAGGTTAGCACGGGTGTGGTTATTAATGCGAATCAAGCGATTTGCTCAGCTTTGAATAAGCTGCCGGAGAATATGATTGGAAAAAAGCTTTCCGTGCTGGCAGGTGAAATATCCCATCCTCAATCATACCAAATAAATATGAATATTTTTTTGCATGAAAAGGGCATGCGTGAAATCGATTTATTGAGGGGTGATTTTAACCGGATTTCAGTTTTTGAAGTTACGTCCAGCGAATTTGAATTGGGCGGGCATATTTTTATTCAATTTATCTTGCGTGATGTAACAGAAAAGAAACAAATCGAACATATTAAGAATAATCTTATCAGAAATGTGGCGCATGAATTGAGAACTCCGGCGGCCAAATTGCAGATTTCGCTGGATATCCTATTTATGGAAGCCAGGCAATGTCTGCCGGAGAGCGAAAGATTGCAACTGCTTCACGGCATTGCAATTAAGAGCGTTCAGAGACTTCGAAATACGGTTGAAAGTATTCTCGATTTCTCCAGATTGCAGGAAGGTGCGGTGTATGCCGAAAAAGTTCCCTTTGACTTAAAAGACCTGGTCTCGGAGGTTGTGAATGATCACATGGATATGGCTCATGAAAAGGGAATTTTATTGAGTTTTACAGTTCCGGATCAGATGGTATCTGTGCTGGGAGACAGAAGGCTGCTCAAAATGGCGATTAGCAATCTATTGACGAACGCGATTAAATTCACGGCTTCGGGCGAGGTGTCGGTGCGCGTTGGAAGAGAAAACAGCCTGGTTTCAGTGATGATCAAGGACACAGGAGTAGGCATCGCTCCGGAACATCTTCGCCAAGTGTTTGACAAGTTTTATCAAGAGTCGCCTTCCATGCCAGGATGCGGAATTGGCCTGGCCATTGCCAATGAGATAGCCAAGCTTCACAGCGGCAGAATTTATGCCGAGAGTGAAGGGATAGGCTGCGGGTCGATTTTCAAGCTGGAGCTTTTACCCGCGTGATTTAGACAAACCTGCCCTGTCAACGGTTTTCTGAAAATCCCCATTTGTGGCTTTTGAATTTCCCCACTTTTGGCTGATTGTTAAAATTCCGGATTGTGCCTGAAAAGGCTTGACCTGATCTTCGTCCGGTATCGAGATCGTGGCTGTAATCGAATTTAAACGCAATAAATCTGTCATGCTTCTTCCTTTTCAGGCTTTTCTTCCCAGAAACCCGCTTTCTTCTTTTCCCTCAACCGGTAG
Source organism: Candidatus Omnitrophus fodinae SCGC AAA011-A17 (assembly GCA_000405945.1). Classification (GTDB taxonomy): domain Bacteria; phylum Omnitrophota; class Omnitrophia; order Omnitrophales; family Omnitrophaceae; genus Omnitrophus; species Omnitrophus fodinae. The sequence goes on along the minus strand of ASOC01000125.1, from coordinate 166 downwards.
GATTCTCCTTTAATGTTCAAAACCGTGGAGTGATGCAGCAGCCGGTCCAGGATGGCGGTGGCAATGACCGAATCGCCAAAGACCTCACCCCATTTGGTGAAACTCTGGTTCGAGGTGAGGATCATGGCCCCTTTTTCGTAGCGCCTTGAGACGAGCTGGAAGAAAA
>ASOC01000124.1 GCA_000405945.1 Candidatus Omnitrophus fodinae SCGC AAA011-A17 | reverse complement strand
TTGCGCTTGACTTTAAGTGCTTTATGTGTAAGATTAGCCCGTTTGTTAGGATAAAATTCAGCGCCCTATTTATCGTTGTTTTCAGTCCAACCAGCAGTAAAAAAATCAGCGTCTAGGAAGGGGGAGTGATTCATGAAGAAAGACGGAATTAAGATTATGATGGGGTTGCTCGCACTGGCATTGGTGATGACCGGATGCGCGGGCGGCAAGAAAACCAAACAGGAAATCAATCTTTTGAAGACCCAGGTAGGAGGCCTCACGACGGAAGTGAGCCGTATTTCCGAAGACAACAAGTTCACGCAGGAAGCTCTTAAAGAGCAGGAAGAAAAGCGCGCGGAACTCGAAGATCAGATCGCGGCCATTCAGACTAAAAGCGGCGGCAGAGCAGCCGGTGGCGTGAGTACCGCGGCTGGCGTTTACCGCACTCCCTCGGGTTTTGAACTCAGAGCCACGCAGCTTCAGTCGGCTTTGAAAAATGCCGGTTATTATAACGGCGGCGTTGATGGAAAAGTCGGTCCTGGAACTACTGACGCGATTCGCCGTTTTCAGGCGGACAACGGTCTGGACGCGGACGGGGTTTGCGGCCGTAAGACTTGGTCCAAACTTAAAAGTTTCGCTGAAGGCCCTGCTGTAAAATAAATTCAAATTTTCAATAGGCGTTAAAAAAGGAGAGGTAGTCACCTACCTCTCCTTTTTTTATGCACGATAAAAGATGCGTGACCCGCTTTTGGCTGAAAAGAAAAAAAAGAATCTGCTCGTATCGATATGGGAAGGCGTTTTCGCCGCGATCACAACCGGTTGCGGTGAAACTTATATGCCCCCTTTTGCCATTGCCCTTGGAGCCGGGAATCTGCAGGTGGGATTGCTCACATCGCTTCCAATTCTTATTTCCTCCTTGGTCCAGCTGAAAACACCCGACGTGGCTCACGCGCTGGGGTCCAGAAGAAAATTCATCAACACTTTTATTTCCTTCCAGATTTTGATATGGATACCCCTCCTATGCATTCCATTTTTCTTCATGCCGGAGCACAGAGTCCCGCTTCTTATCGCTTTTTACACCGTTTACATCACTTTTGGGGCCTTTGCCATGCCGGCCTGGGGTTCTCTAATGTCGGATTCCGTCGCCGAGGAGGCGCGCGGGAAGTATTTCGGCAAACGGGGAATGATTGTCGGCGCAGTGACGGTGTTCAGCAGTTTTTTTGCGGGATTTATTTTGAATTGGTTTTCCGCGCGTGTTTTCACAGGATTTGCCGTTATTTTCTTGACGGCGGCGGCCGCCAGAGTGGTTTCCAATTATTTCATGGGCAGGCTTTATGATCCTGAGTCTGTGGCTTCACGCGAACACTGTTTCAGTTTCTGGGATTTTTTGCGCCGTCTTCCAGCCAGCAATTTCGCCAAATACGCCTTTTATACAGCGCTTTTCAATTTTTCAGCTTACATGGCGGGACCTTATTTTGCGGTTTTAATGTTGAGGAACTTCGGGTTTTCCTATCTTACCTATTCGATTTTAATCACTGCGGCTTCGGTCGCTAGTCTCCTCGGCCTGACTTATTGGGGACGTCACGCGGATGAGTTCGGCAACGCGCGTCTTTTTAAAATTTCAAGTATCCTCATCACCCTGCTCCCTTTGCTTTGGATAATTTCGCATAAGGTTTGGTATCTTTTTGTCGTTCAGCTTATAGCGGGGTATTTGTGGGGCGGGTTTAACCTCTGCACTGCGAATTTCATTTATGACGTTGCGATTCCTCAGAAAAGGGTTTACTGCATTTCGTATTTCAATGTCATGAACGGCACCGGAATTTTTTTGGGAACGGTTTTGGGCGGGTATTTATCTCTCTGCATGCCGCCCTTGCTGGGTTACAAGATATTTCCGCTGCTTGTGATTTCGGCGGGTTGCCGGATGCTGGTGGCCTTATTCCTGCTGCCCCGTGTGAAGGAAGTGCGGGCCGTAAAAGCCATCACCAAAAGGGATCTTTTACTGAAAATGACGGGATTTCACTTTTTGACGGACATAACGGGCTCACGATGATGATACCATCCCTCGCGATTTTCGGTTTGACTTACGCCCTGATTTCGCTCCAGAAAATCAGGGGGTTGCATTTGGACAGGCCCTCGGGCGCGCTGATCGGCGCGGTGCTTATGATACTTTTCCAAGTCGTTGGGCTTGAGGAAGCCTACCGGCTGGTGGATTACAACACGCTGGTTCTTTTGCTGGGGATGATGATTCTGATAGGCTATCTGGAACTGGCCTGTTTCTTTGACTGGCTTTCGTATCATCTTCTGGTTCACGCGAACCGGCCTTTGGGGCTCTTGTGGGGGCTGATTTTTACCAGCGGTTTTCTTTCTGCTTTTTTTGTTAACGACACCATTTGCCTGGTCATGACTCCGCTTATCCTTAAAACCCTGAAAAGGGCGCGCCTTAATCCGGTCCCTTTTTTGATCGCCCTGTGCACGGCCTCCAATATCGGCAGCGCCATGACCCTGACCGGAAATCCGCAGAACATGATTATAGGTATTCAGTCTGATTGGCATTATCATCAGTTTTTTTTCCGCATGCTTCCGATTTCTCTGATAAGCCTGGTATTCAACGGCTTGATTGTTTACCTTTTTTATCAAAAAGATTTCAGGGAGCGCACAGGGCAGGGGCATTTTTACATGGAAAAACCCGTGGTTGACATTTGGCTTGCTTTGAAGACGCTTGGGGTTCTCGCCGGCGTTTTCGTGTCTTTCGTGGTCACGAAAAATTTGCCTCTCACGGCCATCACGGCCGGAGCCCTCATTGTTCTGATCGCCGGGAAGAAACCCAAGTTGGTATTTGAAAAAATCGATTGGACCTTATTCCTTTTTTTTGCCGGACTTTTCGTGGTCATCGGAGGGGTCGCAAAGAGCGGAGCGCCCCAGCTTTTTTACGATAAGCTTTCGCCTTTTTTAAACGGCGGGACCCTGCGCCAGGTCGCTAATTTCAGTTTATTTTCCGCAGCGGTTTCCAACCTGGTGTCGAATGTTCCTTTCGTGCTTCTTGCCGTTCATTGGATTCCGAATTTTTCCAATCCGCACCTAATGTGGCTGGTGCTTGCCATGTCCAGCACCTTCGCGGGCAACTTGACAATTATGGGTTCTGTCGCCAATATGATTGTCATGGAGCTTTCCAAAGACGACGTTCACGTGGGTTTTTTTGAATTTTTCAAGGTTGGTTTTTTTGTCACGGCCGTTTCGCTCGCCGTCGGCGTCAGTTTTTTAAGTCTTTACGCGTTTTACGGCTGGTAAAGCCCAGGGAGTTTAGGTCATGAACCGTAAGGTTTATCTTTTTGCCCTTCTTTTGATTCTCGCGGCTGCGGCGTCTATTTCCGCCAAAGTTGTTCATGGCGGCCACACGGTTTCCAGTGACTACAGCCGCCATCTGTGGCGAATCAATATGACCATGAATATCACGGGAAAAGGGAGCCGGGCCAAAGTGCGTCTTACTTTGCCGCGGGATAATGACAGACAGACGATTTACAATGAACATTTTGAGAATGACGAGATGGTGTTTTATGTCCGCGAAAGACCGGACACCAACAACCGCATCGGCTTTTGGCGCTCGGAACTTCTTGACGGCTCCAAAATGCTGCAATACACCTTTTCAGCGCAGCTCAAGAGTCTGGTTTATGACGTTCCCAAAGAGGCCTTTCTGGGTGCGGATCCGTCTAAGACTTATCCGGCCGATTTTCACCGGTGGCTTAAACCGTCCGAATTTATCCAGTCCAAGGATGTCTCCATCAAGAGTCATTTGAAAAAAGCCGTCGGACGGGAGAAAAACACAGCGGCTGTTATCAGAAAACTTTTTGATTTTGTCAGGGGACAAGTGCGTTACAGATCGGAGAAGGGAAGCAAGGACGCCAAGGAGACTCTGAAAAAACTCACGGCAGATTGCGGCGGGC
>ASOC01000123.1 GCA_000405945.1 Candidatus Omnitrophus fodinae SCGC AAA011-A17 | reverse complement strand
GCGAAGGGGATACCTGCCCGGGGGTCGCATGCCCGGGCAGGTGGCCGAGCGAAGCGAGGTCCCTTGACTGGGCTTTGAATTTTCTACTGGTCTCTCATGGAAGGGCGGTTTACGACGGGGGTGTTCACACTTTTCGAACGTTTCTAAGTTCAAAATAAATATTTCAGGGAGGGTAAGAGCCCCCTGACAGGGGTAAGGGTCTGGCTAGAGCGCTAATAAAGTTATGTTACGTTATTAAAATTTAACTTGACAGGTTAATTTTAGATAATAAGATATCACCATGCCTAAGCCAACGCCCCCGACAAAAACCATAGGTCCGGTAAGTGCTCGCCTTATCTCCGAATTTCAGAAGAAAGGCAAAAGCATATTTACGCTTGAGGAAGCTGTCGAGCTTATAAAGACCCGGTACTATGCAACAGCCAATCTTTTGACAAAGCTCGTTAAAAGAGGCGTAATCGCCAGGATTAACACGGCGACCTATTTGATTCTGCAAACCGGTTCTGAAAACGCGCAACTCAAAAACTGGCCGATTATTGCCCGGGAACTTGCGGGGATAGAGCGCTATTTTATTTCTCATTACAGCGCTATGCGGATCCATGGGATGACATCGCATCCCTTATTCGATGTTTACATCACCCTGCTTAAAAGAAAGAAGGATAGAAAAGTGAGCGATATTGCCTATCACTTTATTTATTCAAAAAAGGATTATTTTTGGGGTGCTATAACGCATTGGGCAACCAAGCAGGATCAAGTTCAAGTAAGCGATCTGGAGAGAACAGTCCTTGATGGGCTTGACCGTCCCGATTTATGCGGCGGGCTTACAGAAACTATTCGAGGTATCTGGGCGAAGCAGAAGGAAATCGATCTGAAAAAACTTATTCATTATGCCCGAAAGTTCCGTACAAAGGCAGCTGTCAAACGGCTTGGTTACATTTTGGAAACGTTTAACATGGCTTCAGATTGGACGCCGGCACTTTCAGAATGTATCGCCGGCGCAAAAGACTATGTCCTTTTGGATCCGCAAGGAACTAAAGATGGAAAACATATCAGCCGGTGGCGGATTCAACTAAATATCAACCCTGAAGAATTAAAAGCAGGTGTTTGGGGATGATTCCTTTAGCAGAGATAAACCAAGCAGCGGAGAAATACCGTGTTCCGGCAGAAACCATTGAAAAAGATTACGTGATTTGCTGGATTTTGAAGTGCCTTTCCGCCAGCAAACTGAGAGACGACTTTGTTTTCTATGGCGGCACAGCGATTAAAAGAATGTATTTTGAAGATCACCGGTTTTCAGAAGATATTGATTTGATCAGCGGGAAAGTGCTGGCACAAGATTCTTTAATAGCAGAGCTAAGGACGCAATTGCGCAAGGCAAAAGATCTCGTCAATCTTGGCATGACCATCAATCCCAACAGAATCCTGGCAGCGGGAACGCGCACACAAATCTTTGTCGAGTATTCAGGTTATGACGAAATCATCGGCGCGCCCAAAGAAATCCGGTTCGACTTTGCCATGGACATGGATTTATACGGCGACACGGAGGAAGGCAAACTCTTTGAATCCTACAGTGACCTGAAAGGCAAAAACGGCACTTTTCCAGTCATGACGCTCAACACCATTCTCGCCGGCAAGCTGGGCCTTCTGATGAGCAGCACAAGAAAAGAACCCAGAGATGTGTATGACATCTGGTTTCTTCTGAACCGGCTGGATCAATTCAAGTTTGATATGAAAGCCATGCAGAAGGCATTTAAACAAAAACACGGGTTTCATGCGTCATCGGCTGTCTTAAAGCCCCACTTACATAATCGGCTCTACAAAGACCGGTGGGAAGTCCGGCTTAGCAAGCAAATTGCGCAACTTCCCGCCGCAGATGGCGTGCTCAAAGATATCGAAACTCGCTTAAATGAACTGTTTGGCGAGAATGCGGATGTTGAGGAGTGAGGTGAATATGGCGACTGAGAATAGTGATAGACGTCAAAGCGATGCTTTTCTGTGGATCCTTTTCGGGGGGTTAATCGAGATTTAAAATGGTCTTAAGTCGCGCAATTCGATTTTTTTCTTCCTCTTGGTCAAGTAAATCAAACAGGAAACGATCCGTTGTGTTCTCCTTCAATTCCTTCCGCTTTTCTTTCACGCGGCTGGTTTCTTCAGCAATCATTAAGAACTCGATGTATTTAGGGCCATAAAAGTAGGTGGTGGGTTTAACGCTGGTTTTTTTCAAAACATCTCCTTGGGCCATATAATCAAGCTTTTGTCTTATTTCCTTGCGCGTTCGTTTGACCGTTCCCCAATATTTAAAATTTTTGAATCTCGGCCATCCTTGCGCTATCGCAATAATAATGCACAAAGGAATTGTCATCTCACAATCTGATTCAATAATGTTAGAGTCGACGATGTTGAATAAGTTTCCTAATTCTTCTTTACTTAACATGCCCTAGAACCCTCCTACCGTTCCTGACACCATAACATTACCCGTACGCTGCTATAACCTAAACGATATCTCCTTGGGCCCGTCGGAGCCTATAGCCGCTATTTTCCAGGGGGCTTATAACGGGGCTATCCAACACTGAAAAGATCTCATTTAGGGGTTCCCAACCTTTAGGAAGAGATACCCACCATTTAAATCTCACCCCATACCCGTCCCTTGGGATAAGTAGTTCATAACTTGTCCCGTCGAGGCCCATAGGGCAATCGGCGAGCAGATCCAACTTAATATCGGATAAAAGGCTGATCAGATTATTGACTTTTTCTTTATTTACAGAATACTCGTTCCGAGTCCCTTTAGTAGCAGCTTCCGGTGGCGCGCCGTAAACATTGCTGTAGTCTCCAGGCGGTCTTTCAACGACTACAACATAATTTTGCGCTTGCCCCGGAACGGGGTGATTCTCAAGGCGATAACAAGTCGGCGGCTCGAAGGACTCATGAATAATGAAGGTAAATAACACCGATGTCCTTCGTAAGTGCGAGGTCATTGTTTGCTCGTGAGTTCTGTTTGTATGGTTTTAAAACTTTTATGATAGACAAAACAATGCATGATTCCTACAAGAAACATCGCAGACTCCACCTTATCATCTGTCCACAAATCTAACCTTTCCCGACCAGGATAGAAAATCAGAAATCCGATTGGAACGATAAAGAACAACTGCAGGTACCAAAGATTGTGACGGTTCCCGCCAAAGCGAACTGTCCACTTTATTTGAAGCGCAAAGACGCCATTTTTGAATTTTTTGTTTTACTTAAATACTGACAACTTCCTTCTTCCAATCAATCGGGTAATACATTATTTTGCCTGTAGAATTATTTTTTATAGTTATAGATCGCGCTTCATAAGCTACATCAAAAAGTTCTTCATTTTGCAAGAGAAGTATGCGGACATGCATACTGGCAATCTTTTGGATAAGAACGGCGTAAATTCCTGTGCTGATCAGTACTAAAATTCCTTCGAAAAAGCCGAATTTTATAAAAGCAACTATAGAAAAAATAACTAAAATAGGAGTTAACCAATTCAGAATTTTACCGATCGTTGTTTGCCTATACCAAAAATTGTTAGCGTGGTTCCTGTGCACACCGACTGTGATTTTTCGAGTTTGCTCAAGTTCTTTAAGTTGTTCAAATTCTGTCTTCATAACGATTTATAAGTGTCGGGTAGCATTTCCGGAAGTGTTAGATCTCATAAGCGAAATCCGACATCGCCATCAAAGCTATCACCTGACAATATCCCCAGTCTGTTTGCAGATCCAATAGCATGGAGGGTGCGGCCCGTCGAGAATATGGAAATGGCTACTCATCGCAACGACCGCCCAAGTGTTTTTAAATTTCCCGCTATCCTTATGGACGATATATTGCACCTCTGAATCCATCCACCGTTTTTTATATTCCAAACCGTCATTAACTGTAAGTTTTCTGCCATAATCCATCCCAACAAATTTCTGGCGCACAATCACGGCCGCCTGAGATGGCGTCACTATGAACTTTTCAATAAAGTGCTCCTTCTCGAACTTTTCGTCGTAGTGTGAAATCCGCTTGAAAGCGGCCGGGCATTCCGATTGAATCCGGCCACCTGTTCCGATCCAAAGCGGCCACCCTTTCCGATGGAAAGCAGCCACCTTGGGAATGCCGCCGGAATCCTCCGGACGGCTTAATCGGAACAATCTAAACGCCTCCCTGTCTTTCGCAGGATCCTAACAACCCAAGGCCCTTTGTGGGGGTATCCTTCCCGGGTTCATTAACCCGAAGGAGGCCTCGAATGGCCAATGAAAGGATCCCCATGCGAAAGATCAAGGAAACCCTGAGGCTTCGCTTCG
>ASOC01000122.1 GCA_000405945.1 Candidatus Omnitrophus fodinae SCGC AAA011-A17 | reverse complement strand
CACTCTTCCTAGTTACCTCTCAGCAATAGTAGCTAACGCAAGCGACGAGATCTCCCCGGGTAATGCGCACTCACCTTCACGCTTATGCCTGCCGCATCTACGTCCATGCTTTCCGTGCAAGTACCGGACTTTAGAGATATTTGCCTCCTCATCCAGCATGGCCGCCTCTATGCGATTCCTGTTCGTCAGACCAGCGCTTTGCCTGCGGCTTCCTTCAGATTCCACCTCGCGATGGACACCCTTGCCGTCCAGCTAACAATTCCCCTTGCCGGGTTTGTAAGAAACTTTCATTCTCAAGTGAGTGCGCCCTGCCGGGCGCACAAAGCAAAACAGCCGAGTCACCTTTTCGGCAACCCGGCTGTCGGTATCCCCTTTTCGAGGACTTAGACCCGTTGGTTTTGCGTCACAGCCTTTCGGCTGTTTTGCCTTTGTCGATTGGTACTACAAAACTTAACTCAGCAAGCATGGATCTCATCCCCCAGTGCCCGCTCGGCCAAAAGCACTTGTTTCACATAGGACCAATTAAGCCGCGCCCAGCGGTATCTTGTCCGGATGTTCCACGTCAATGATTTATTCCGGTCATTTTTTCTTTTCGTACTCATCGTTTTTCTTCTATTCCTCTCTTGTATATTTCCATTCTGTTTATTCTGTTTTCAAAGGATTGATTTCTTTCCGGCCACCATCATCATTAAAAGGAAACTTTAATCCGAATCCTTCATAGACAGGTTTGAGCATCTTCCATGCTTTTTTGGCTCTTTCCGGTGTTATCTTTTCCGGATAGATGCGGAAAAACGCCTTGAGCCACTCCGTCGCATCATAGTAGGATTTGTGATTACTGCCCTGTTTTGAAAAATGATGCTGAATGTCGTTCAGGAAAATGATCTGCTCTCTCGTATCGGTCTTCTCCATTTTTTTGACATAAATGTGGACACACTGAATGCGGAATATCACCACCATCATCTTATTATTGAACCAGCCCTTCAAAAGCTCTAACGCCTCCTTAGCCCTGATTTCCTGAGCAGCCATTTGCATCTTCGGATCCCCTCTCTTCTTTGGTTTGTGCTTTCAAAGACTCACTGAACTCTATTAAGCTTCATACCCGACCAAAATCTGACATGCAAGGATTGGCCAAAAGATTTTTTAAAGAATAACTTATTTAAATTTGACTAACTATTAACCCGGTGTTATCCTTCTATGTAAGGATAAGTAACATAAAAGTTAGGGAAAATAATTGAGGAGATGAGAGGTGGGGTCCGCTGGTGTACGACGAAATTCGAGCAGATTTAGGCGAACATTTTAAGGAGTTCCCGCGCAGAAAAGCGGCTCGTTGGGACTTGGCTGTGCGGACGCTTTTGACGGAAAAATCCGATACGCCGGGAAGCCCTCTTTCTGTAGGATGGCTGTCAAAGCGGACAGGATTCAGTATTCCCTACCTCTCAAACATATTGTCCGGGAAAATCAAGGACCCTCCTTCAGAAAAACTAATCAAAATGGCAGAGGCATTTGGCATTTCCTTCCCGGAGCTTTCTACCAGAGCCATGAGTGAGTACACCGGCACGTTCTTCAAGACCGGATTTGCCCAGCGAGGCTTCATTGATTACAGCCAACATGGTTTTACGATTCAATCTCTCAGTCCCCCGGGCACAAGTTCCAGGGATTTTTTTCTCGGGATCATGACCATCAAACCCCTCCAGGAGCTCAAAAGATGGAAATTCCAAACCAATTCCATGATCGCGATTTATGTTCAGCAGGGAATGCTTGAGATCATATTCGGCGGGAAGAAACACCGGTTACATGCGAATGAGTCAGCTTATTTCGACGGAAGCATTCCTCACCGCTTTAAAAATATGGACACCTTTGAGGCAAAGATTTTTCTTGCGACACGGCCGCCTATTCATTAGCAGCGGTGTATAGCCCCAATTCCAAACACTTCTCCCGAAGAAATTCCAAGACCTTTTCTATGCGGAAGGGTTTGGTGAAGACTATGAAGCCCAATTTTTCGATTTCTTCAATAACCTTTTGATATCCATCCGCTGACAAGGCCAAAAAAAGCTTTGGCCTATGCCCTTGTCCTTTTTGAATTTGGTCAACCATCTCAATCCCGCTCATATGGGGCATTTTGATATCAAAAAAAATGACGTCGGGTTCAAATTCGTTATTCATTAAAATGCCCTCATTGCCGTCTTTTGCAATTTCAACCTCATATTGACTCGAGGTATCTTCCACCAGCCACTCTTTGAACGCCTCGCAGATTTCCACTTCATCGTCAACAAGAAGTATCTTGGCCTTTGCGATTTTGTCGGCTTCTTTTACGGCTGGCAAATCAACACTGCCGGCTATGGCAACAATGTCTTTGGCAAACTCCGGAGGCTCAATTGGCTTCTCGATAATTTTATCGATTTTGGCGCTTTCATAGCGCCCTTTATATTGTTCATAAAAACCTGTGACCACTATCACCTTGACTTGAGGCTGCTTTTTCCTTACAAGCTCCAGCACCTGAAATCCATCAAGCTTCGGCATGTGAAGGTCAAGGATCAAGAGATCAAAGGCATAATTTTTGGCTAAATCAACGGCCTTCTCCGGATCCGTTGCATCCAGAACCAGGTAGTGCAGCTGGTCTTTTAAAATGTATTTGACCGCCTCCACAATGCTTGGATCATCATCAATTACAAGTGCTATTTTTTGAGCCATGCGTATCACCGCCCCTTTTCTTTTTGTCGCAATAGTTTCTTGACCAACCGCATCATTTCATCAGGTGTGGATGGCTTCGCAAGACAAGAATCCACACCTATGCGCTTAACGCTTGCGTCGTCTTTGTCATCAATAAACCCGGAGACGACCACAATTTTTGCTGTTGGGTCAATCTGTTTAATCCGCTTCACGACTTCAGCGCCATCCATCGCCGCTTGCAATTGTAGATCGACAAAAACGACATCCGGTTTATTTTTTTTAAAAAGCTCCAGCCCATCCGGTCCGTTATCAGCTTTCAACACCTTGAAGTTGGGCCCTTCTGTCGTAAAGAGATCCTCAAAACACTGGCAGATGTCTTTCTCGTCGTCAATTACCAACACGGTGGCCATTCACTCTCCTGATGCCGAATGACAATTTTATTCGCTTCCTTCTTTAAAGCGGGGAAGTTTGATCGTGAATGCGGTCCCGGCACCGACCTCGCTTTTCGTCTCAATCGTTCCGCCATGAACTTCCTCAATAATATACTTACAATAAAAAAGCCCAATCCCGGTCCCTTGGGCGCCTTTTGTGGTATAGCCGTGTTCAAAACACTTTGCCAAGTCTTCCGATGTCATCCCGCAACCGTTATCTGAAAATTCAATCCGCACCATTTCCAGGTTTTCCGCGTCCTCACGCGCCTCGATGATAATCTTTTTATCGGTCTCCCGATTTTTAAAGGCGTGAAACGCATTGACTAATAGATTCACAAAAACTCCCTGGAGATCGTGTACAATGCCGTTGATATAAGGAAGGCCCATAGGAATTCTGATATCAACTGTTGGCGCAGACAAAGTCTCCCAATAGGTTTGATACTTCACTTCTTCCATGGCGCAGGAGACAACAATTTTTAATTGAACCGCCTTTTTTTTACCCGTTCTCTCCCGGGCCAAATCCCGCAGCGTCTCTATAATAGCCTTAATGCGATCCTTGCCCTTCTCGGCTTCTAAAAGCTTGCTCTTTGCTGTTTCTAAAGCCTCCCCGAACTTTTTTTGATTCTTTTCGGAGGGCTGAACCGCGCACGCTTCATGAAGGGTTCGCAATTGCCCCAGAAGCTGCTGAACAAAATGCATATTCATACCAAGCGGTGTCAGAGGATTCGTGACTTCATGTGCAACGGATTTTCCGATGCCCGCAAGAAGCGATCTTTTCTTTTCCTCCATCAAAGCGGCCTGTGTTTCTTTAAGTTCTCTATTAGTTCTATTGAGCTCCTCATTAGCGCGCGCTAACTCGATTGATCGATTGATGGCTTCATCATAAAGACGCGCATTTTCAAAGGCAATTGCATGCTCCTGTGCCAGAGTAGCCAGCATATCCAAATCTTCCTCAAAATACTCTTCATCAGACTTCTTTCCTCCCAACACTAAAAACCCCTGAAGCCGTAACTGCTGCTGGCCATTCTCACCTCTCATATAACTTGGTACCATGACTTCTGCTCTCATCTCATGATAAAGCGCCAACAACTCCTCCATCTCCTTTCTATTTCTCAAATCCATACTCCTTGACATTCCCTCCTCAGCTGATGCGCGCGTAACAGGCCCCTGTTTTTCCTCAAGATAGCGGATCAGAATATTGGCTTTTTCAAAACGCATTCGCGGCCGATTTTGCTTTTTATAGCCACCGCACCCCTTCATCTCAAAGCATTCTCCGTCAATCATACGCGCATATATCACCGCATTATTCGTTCTCGCTTTTCTTATCAAGACCGCGAGCATCCTTCGCGTCAGCACTTTCAAACTGCTCACTAGCGCAATGTCCCGGCTTGCTTCCCGTAATACTCTTGCATAATGGTTCTTTTTTTGAAACAAATAGCGATCTGTTATCTCGACAAGATATCTGCGCAATGGCTCATACCCTGCCACAATCGCCAGAACACTCAAGATATTCACCGTTAATTTTTCAATCGGCAAAAAATGCCCCACAACTTCGCGCATCAAAAATGCCATCAAAGCAAATATCCCAAATACAAAAGACACTAACCCTGCAAAGACAAGGGTTTTTTTAGCAATGACTTCAATG
>ASOC01000121.1 GCA_000405945.1 Candidatus Omnitrophus fodinae SCGC AAA011-A17 | reverse complement strand
ACTGCGCACTGCCCCTTGACCAACCCATCGGCGGAGTGGTGAATACCCAAGCCTTCGATCTCTTTGCCTTCCCTGGGACAAGTGGTATCGTCGATGGCAGTCACGACTTCCGGCAGCTTGTTGGCCCTGTGGGCCAAAAGATTCTCGTTGGCCTCCTGAAGGCGCAGCTGCTTTTTGGCGGAACCATTGAGAAAACGCTGCAGATTGTCGGGAAGTGTCTTGGCTACCTGGCCGGCGATTTCTCGGGTGGAATGAAACTTGATGAGCCAGATCAACCCCACCAGGTAAACCAGGAAGTGTTTGATCTGGGGTTTCGTCAACACGCTCAAGAAATGCTTCAGAGCGGACGTAGTTTTCTTCGGGATAATTTTTCCCATGGCTTCCGTGTCCTCCTTGCCTTGCGTGGCATAGGAGATTTCGGCCGGAAGCCATTTTGCTTGAGCGAATAATAGCTTTCGCTTCCGGCTCGCGGGAAACGGCTGCCGAGTTCGGCATAGGAAAGCCCGGTAAGACCGGCCACAAAAAACGAGAACACAAAGGAAAGCCAGCACGCGGGCCCCACAATCCCGGCGATTTTCCCCACCAAGGCGTAGATGCCCGCGCCAAGAATATCCCCGACTCCGAAAGCCACTAAGGAAAAAAATCCCAGCGTTCTTCTCAAGCCCGGCGCTTCGTTCGATGTCACTGAAATCTCCCTTACTCACCGCATCGTTTGCATTTCCGCCAAAGAGCGGGTAGTCTTTTTTCTAGGCAGGGAGGAGGAGGGTTCGATGCGAAAAGCTTTCCTCTTCCTGATTTGTTTATGTGCGCTGGCGCTAGCCGGCGATTCATCCCTCGAAAGCGGCCCCGCTCCCTTCGTCCTTTATGGGGAGGCGGGATGGTATTCTTTTCAATCCTGCAGACACGAAGGAACAAGCGGCATCTGGACAGCTTCGGGAGAGCGCTTCCGGGAAATGGCTCTTACCTGCGCCATGCGCCACAGAGATTTCGGCCAGTACTACCGCGTCACCAACCTTGACAACGGAAAATCCGTAGTGGTCAAGCACAACGACTTCGGTCCCTCAGTGAAGTGGCGAAATCCTAAAACCGGCAGTACCCATGATCTTTCACGCCGAGTGATCGATCTTTCTAAAGGTGCGTTTCAAAAAATCGCGGATCCCCGCCAGGGCATTCTCAAACGCGTCCGGGTTGAAAAAATCAGGCGCTAAGAAAAAAATAGGCCACGCGAAGGTAAATCCACAACGCGAAAAGATCACACACGGCGACTGTCAAAGGACCGCTCGCTATTTTAGGGTCCAGCCGCAGCCCGACAAAAAGAAAGGGGAAAAGAACGCCCAGCGTGCCGGACAAAAGGATGGCCACGCCTATGGCTAGCCCGATAGCCAGCGCAATAAGCAGGCTTTTCTTTAAAACAAGGGCCACCAGGCCCACGGCCACCAGAGTCAAAAGCCCGGAAAAAACGGCGATCAGGGATTCTTTGGCCATGATTTGAAAAATTTTCTTCAGCGAAACACTTCCACCTCCGGCAAACTCCTGCGTCACCAGCACCGCGCATTGGCGCGCCATGCTGCCCGAAAGCCCGAGCACGATGGGGATAAAGAGGATAAGGGAAATAATGGTTTCAATGCCGAAAAAATAATTCCCGAGAATAAACGCCGCCACGAGCCCGCTTAGGATACTTAAAAGAAGCCAGGGAGAACGCAGCATCACCATTTTTAAAATAGAGCGGTGAGACAACTCCTCACGGTTGATAAAATCCCGCTCTGAATCCAGCTTCATGCCCGTGGCTTGGTATAGGGACGCTTCCGCCTCTTTTTCCAGCAATTCGGTTATGCGGCTCAATTTCACAGCCCCCAAAAGCCGGCCGGCCGCATCGACTACCGGAAGGGCTAGAAAGCGGTGCTTTCTGAAATAATCGAGCAGTGCCGCTTCGGGCAGGGTGTCCTTAAGCGCGACAACTTCGGTTTTCATGATTTCTTCAAGCCTTTTGTGGCCGGAGCTCAACACCAAGTCGCGCATCTGAATGACGCCGGCAAGGCGGCCGTCTTCATGGATGGCGTAAAGATAGGCCGCGGCTTCTCCAGGCTCGGGCGAGGAGGAGGCCTTTTTCTTAAGAAAGGAGACGGCTTCGTCGATAGTGAGGGCCTTGGGGATGACTAGAATATCCTGCTCGAGAAAATCTTTAGCGCAAAGCACTGGGTTTGTCACTCTTTCGTAAATCGCTTCTGACTCGCTCGCTGTCCGGGGCTACGCAGCATCCTTTTGAAGACCTTCTTTTTAAACCCCCAATCGATGCCCGTATCAAGACTTGTCAATATCCTGCGCCCTCATCCAGTCCCTGCTCTTTTTCATCGCGATATAATTCCAACAAGCGCTGCACGGAATATCCGCACGCTCTTCTTTTCCGCCCATAAGCATCTTTCTTGTGTATTCCATTTTTTCATTATTCAAAACCTCCGTGAGTCCGGCCTCAAAGGCATTGCCAAAATCTCCCCAAAGATTCACACAGCAGCCTAAAACCCGCCCGTCAAAATTAATCTGCGGCAGAACCCAAAGCTGGCGACAAATACTTTTCTGAAGATAGCGTGTCTTATATTTTTCTTGATATTCTGTCCTCGAGGATACACCAAGACCGGATTCTTTTCTCACAAAATCCTTATCCCGGACAGGAGAAAACTTTTCATCCCAAGAAAGCTTTGGGTTAAAAACCATGCCTAATTCCTGGGCCATTTTTCTCGCAACGGGCAGTTCATGCTCATTATGCCCGAATACAACAAATTGCCAGCTTAGCTTGGGGTGATTTGATTGATATTTTTTTTTAAAAAAATTAATTCTCTTTATATTCCGAATCACGGCGTTAAAATGCCCATTCACCCGGTATATTTGATAAGTTTCTTCACTGGCCCCGTCGATCGAACAAGTAATGCTCCGAAATTGATACCTTACCATCCCTTCGAGCACTTCGTCGCTCACATTGTTTAGATTAGCTCCTCCTGACGCAGCAAGGGAAATCTTTTTCTCATGTGCATCTTTCAGAATAACCAAAAGCTCCGGATTCAGAAATACCTCGCCTCGATGGGTTAATTCGATATGCTTGACCCATGGATTTTTATCTGTAAACTTCTTAAAATCAACAATTTTAAGGTAACCCGTACCAATAGATTCCTGTATTTTACCAGTCCCGGTTGGGCAAGAGGGGCAGCGCAATTGACAAGCGCTTGAAGCGCTAAGCGCAATGCTTTCAGGCTTGAGAGTATTGGTCATTTAGATTTTCACCAAAAAAAGGGAAAAGAAGGCAGAGGGCCAGGCTCCTTTTATTAGCTGCCCAAGCCCGCTACGTCAGAGCAATATGGCGGAGAGGGGGAGAAACTTAAAAGCGCTTTTTCCCAACTCTCACAAAATCAACAGGATACAGGAAACTCTTTGATTTAAAACGATTTCCGAAATTCGACCGCTTCGATGAAAATTTTCCAAAAAGATGGGTTTTGAACTCACATGGTCCCAATTTGGTCACTGCTCTTTAATGTGAATGAAAACCGATTTTTCTCTTGGGTTTTTCCGGTGGCTGAAGCAACTGTCTCAAGGCATCAAAAACAGCCATAAACTGGTGGTCGTATTTCTTCTCCATCTCTTCGATTTTCCGCCAAAGGTCTTTATGCGTCTGCAACATCTCCCGAATCTTGGTAAATGCCCTCATAATCTGAATATTGGCCTGTATGGCCCTATCGCTATGAAGAACCCCCGAAAGCATGGCAACGCCTTGCTCGGTAAAAGCATAGGGGGAGATATTTTCTACTACCTTTCTGCGACGAGCCAAAGGTGCCAATTTGGCACCTTAGAAACTCATCCTTCGTCAGTTGAAACATGAAGTCGTCTGGGAACCGCTTAATATTCCGCCGGACCTGTCTCGTCAGATTCTTGGTCTCAACGCCATAAAGCGAGGCCAAATCTGTATCGATCATCACTTTCTTGCCTCGAATGACCTTCCCCAGTTCAGTGGACGTTTTGTTAAGATAGTAACGCCTGTCTTTCGTACTCAAAGGGGCTCAGATTTCCGAGCGTTGAATGAGCCCTTCTGCGATTGTAATACATCTCCACGTACTCAAAGATCTTTCCTTTTGCTTCAGCCCGGGTCTTGAACTTTGTCCGGTGAACCAATTCGACTTTGAGCGTATGGAAGAAACTCTCCGCGACGGCGTTATCCCAGCAGTCGCCCTTCCTGCTCATGCTCCCGACAAACTCGTTCTGCGCGAGTATCGCCTTGAAATCATTCCCGGCATACTGGCTTCCTCGGTCAGAATGGCAAATAAGATGATATGTTAAAGCGTCGGTACGCATGATAGAGTTTTCCGAAAAAGGAGCGACTCATGATACTGACAGCCAAACCTTCAGAATATGACGTTATCATAGGTGTTGATGTGGATCAAAAAAGTTTTGCAGCCACTTACGTGACTGACAATGCTCTGCAAGGACATTCTCTCAAAATGCCTGCGGATCCTCAAAATCTTCACGGGTATTTTCAGAAACGCTTTCCCGCTAAACGGCTTTTGTATGTTTATGAAGCCGGCCCGACGGGTTATGGGCTTCACGATCATATTGTCAAGCAGGGACAAAGTTGTATGATGGTTCATCCAGCGGGAGTTCCAACGGCTCCCAACAATCGTGTGAAAACCAATCGTTTAGATAGTGAAGAACTTGTTGAGCAGTGTAGGAGCGGCCAGCTCAAGGGCATCCGCGTCCCTTCGGAAGCCTATCGAGAAC
>ASOC01000120.1 GCA_000405945.1 Candidatus Omnitrophus fodinae SCGC AAA011-A17 | reverse complement strand
CCTCGATCACGCTCNCTTTTTTGCCAATTCGCGCACGGAGAATATACAGCAGGCTTTTGCCGGGACTGCCGTCGCCATGTTCGGCATAGTCTGGATCGCCTGGCTGTTTTCTTACGCGATCCCGCTGCGTTTAGCGAATTTTGGAGGCGCCAAATGGATTTTTTACGCGATTTCCGTGGTGAAGCTTGGGGATGCCGGAGCTTATTTTATCGGAAAGAAATTCGGACGAACCCCGTTTATTCCGCATATCAGCCCGAAAAAGACGTGGGAAGGTGCCTGGGGCCAATTGGCGACTTCGGTTGTTGTCTCTTGCCTGTCCCGTCTCTATTTGCCGGCCGCGTTTCATGATCTTTTAATCCTCGGAGTTGTATTGGGTGTCATGGCCCAAGTCGGAGACTGCGTGGAAAGCATCGTAAAACGCAATCTTGAAACCAAAGATTCGGGCGTCTTGCCCGGCCTCGGAGGTTTTCTTGACATTCTCGACAGCCTTCTTTTTACCATTCCTTTGGTTTATATTTATCTTTCCTGCCCATGAAAAAAATCGCTCTGATCGGGTCAACGGGCTCTATCGGAGTTAACACCCTCAAGGTCATAGAAAGCCATCCGGATAAATTCCGCGTTGTGTCACTTGCGGCCGGAAAAAATGCGGATTTGCTACTCGAACAGGCCAGAAAATTCAAGCCCGCGCTGATTTGCATACGCGACAGGGAACAGGCGGCGCTGCTTAAAAGTAAATTGGCGCGCACCGGTATTCGTGTCGTATGGGGTGAAGAGGGATTGATAGAGGCAAGTTCCTGCGCCAATGCGGATACGGCTGTTTTTTCCGTGGTGGGCGCGCAGGGGCTCCGGCCCTTGATTGCCGCGATTAAATCGGGTAAGAATATTTGTTTCGCCAATAAAGAGCCGTTTGTTATAGCGGGAGAATTGATCAACCGGCTGGCCGCGAAGCACGGAGTGAAAATTCTTCCCATTGACAGCGAGCACAGCGCGGTGTTTCAATGCCTGGAAGGGAAAAAAAAGGACGAAATCAGGCGCATTATCCTGACCTCATCGGGAGGGCCTTTCCGCGCTGTCACGAGCCGGGAGCTCAGAAAAGTCACTGTCCGGGACGCCTTGAATCATCCTCGCTGGAAAATGGGCAAGAAAATCACCATTGATTCTGCGACTCTTATGAATAAGGGGCTGGAGGTGATTGAGGCGGCCAATTTATTCAATATGCCCGTTGATAAAATTGAGGTCTTGATTCATCCGGAGGCTATTATTCATTCACTGGTCGAATTTATCGACGGCTCTCACATGGCACAGCTTGCCATCCCCGACATGAGAATTCCCATTCAGTACGCCATCGGGTACCCGGAAAGGCTTGATTCAAACGGCCTGCCGCGGCTTGACCTTACGCACGTGCGCCGGTTTCACTTTGAAAAACCGGACATGGAAAAATTCCCCTGTCTCGGTCTGGGCTATGAGGCCAAACGGACCGGAGGCACCATGCCCGCGGTTCTGAACGCCGCCAATGAAATGGCGGTTGGAAGTTTTCTTGAAGGAAAAATTTCCTTTGTCGATATTCCTTTACGCATTGAAAGGGTTATGAAAAAACACCGTGTCGTGCGCAAACCGGGGCTTGAGGATATTTTGGAGTCAGACCGCTGGGCGCGCGAGGTTTTTAACGCCGGAAGGAGTGTCGGATGCCGATGATATTGAATCTTTTACCCGCTTTGATCGTTCTGGGTGTTTTGATTTTTATTCATGAGCTGGGCCATTTTTTGGCCTGCAAGCTTTACGGCGTCAAAGTGGAGAAGTTTTCGATCGGGTTCGGGCCTGAAATTTTCCATTATCAGGGAAAAGAAACCCGTTACGCGATTTCTGTTATCCCTTTGGGCGGTTTCGTTAAACCCAGCGGGGAATCTCATGAAGAGGTGGGCGCGGAGGGCCTCAAACCGCATGATTTTCTGGCCAAGGGGCCGGGGGTGAGGTTTGTGATCGCGGCCGCGGGCATTGTGATGAATTTCGCGCTCGCCTATGTTCTCTTCGCCGCCGTTTTTATCTTGGGAAGGCCTATTTTGAGTTCTAAAATCGGCGGGCTTGTCGAAGGTTATCCTGCTACCGCGAGTCAACTCAAGGCCGGAGACAGGGTGCTGGATGTTAACGGCGGAAGGGTGACCACTTGGCGTGAGCTTACCGAGGCCATTCAGACTTCGGGTGAGGGGGAAATCACTTTTCACATCGAACGCGGGGGTGGTAGTCAAGCGGTGCGGGTTATACCCAAGGTTGAGGAAGTGAGCGATGCTTTTGGAAAAAAGCACAGGCTGAGCCGTATAGGGATTTTGCCGTCCGACGAATACGCGCTGGAAAAATACGCTCCCAAACGCGCGCTTCGTGAAGCGGGCGTCACCCTGGCCAATTTCACGCTGCTCACTTTCAAATCTATCGGCTATCTGGCGACGGGGCGTTTGTCCATGAAGGCTGTGAGCGGTCCCATCGGCATTTTCGCCATTGCCAGCAAAACCGCGAAGCTGGGCATAGTCCATTTGATGCAATTAACCGCTTTGTTATCCGCGTCGCTGGCGATTTTCAATGTTCTGCCGTTTCCACCGCTTGATGGCGGCCTGCTGTTTTTCACGCTCATTGAATGGGTGGCGAGAAAACAAGTGAGTTTCCGCATGCAGGATTGGGTCACCAAGGCGGGTTTCGCGCTTTTGATGCTCTTGATGGTGTTTGTGATGTACAACGATTTGGCCAATTTGGCTTTTTTTGAAAGAATCAAAGATTGGATTCACCGGTAACACTTAGGGAATTGGATATTCGATGCGCTGGACTCAAACTCTAATACCCACACTGCGTGAAGACCCCAAGGACGCCGAGGCTGTTAGCCACAAGCTGATGATCCGGGCCGGCTATATACGCAAACTCTCTTCCGGCGTGTATAGCTATTTGCCGCTGGGAAACCGCGTCTTGCAAAAAGTTTGCGCGGTGATTGACGAAGAAATGAAGGCCGCGGGCGCGGATTCCTTGCTCATGCCGGCGCTTCATCCGGCCGAATTGTGGAAAAAGACGGGCCGCTACGAGGCCCTGGGCCAGGACAAAATTACCTTTAAAAATCGCACCGAGCAGGAATTTGTGCTGGGACCGACCCACGAGGAAGTGGTCACGGAATTGGTGGGCGCTTACGTGAAATCGTATAAAGACCTTCCGAAAATCGTTTTTCAGATTCAGACCAAATTCCGGGACGAAATCAGGCCGCGTTTCGGCATTATCCGGACCAAGGAATTTATCATGAAGGATGCTTACAGTTTCGATAAAGACGAGGCCGGATTGGATGAAAGCTATCGGAAAATGTCTGAGGCTTATCACCGCATTTTCCAACGCTGCGGACTTACTTTTGATGTGGTGAACGCGGATCCGGGGATGATGGGGGGCAAGGTTTCCCAGGAATTCATGGTCAAATCAAGGTTCGGCGAGGATATTGTGTTTCAATGCCCAAAATGCCGTTACACCGCGAGCCGCGAAATAGCAGCCAGAGCTAAAAAGAAGGTCGAGACTGCTCGCGGTAAAGGGCCAGCCGAAGCGTTTGACACGCCCGGCCTCCGCACTATTGAGGAACTTACTCACCGGTTTAAGCTTAAACCTGAACAACTTGTGAAAACTATTCTGTTTATCGGCGATGGAAGGCCCATAGCCTGCCTCGTGCAAGGAGACAGGGAAGTGAATGAGAGCAAGGTCAGGCGGCTTTGCGGTGCCAGCCGGCTTGTCCCGGCAACGGCACAGGAAATAGAAAAATACACCGGGGGACCTATGGGTTTTACGGGTCCCGTGGGTTTAACCGGCGTGGAAATCGTGGCTGATTATGATCTTGATGAAATGGCTGATTTTGTCACAGGCGCGAACCAGAAAGACAGGCATTTGAAGAACGTGAATATGGGAACCGACTTCAAGGCCGGGCTGACAGGAGACATCCGTTACGCAGAAGAAGGTGACCTTTGCGTGAATTGCGGGACAATTCTTGAAAGGTGTCAAGCCATGGAAATAGGGCACGTGTTCAAACTCGGCACGCGTTACACGCAGGCCTTTGACGTTAATTTTATTGATGCGATCGGCGAGAAACGCATTGTGATCATGGGTTGCTATGGTATTGGGGTGAACCGTATTTTGGCCGCGCATATTGACGAGCATCATGACGCCAAAGGCATTGTTTGGAGAAAAGCGATTGCGCCTTACCATGTCCTTTTAATCACCGTGAATCAATCGGACGCGGCAAGCGTTCAAGTGGGTGAAACTTTGTACCGGGAACTGACTGATGCCGGTATTGAGGTGCTCTATGATGACAGGGATGAAAGGGCGGGCGTGAAGTTTAACGACGGAGAGCTTATCGGTATACCGCTTCAGATCATTGTGAGCGAACGCAATTTGAAGGAGGGAAAGCTCGAAATCGTCAAACGCCATGATAAATCATCAGAAAAAATCCCTCAGTCTGAATTAACAACAAGACTTGACAAGATTTTAAACGAAATCCCCTAGCTCTATTTTGTTGCAATCTATTTAATTTCAATAGGTTACACCATTTAATAGGTATCTTCGCAAGGCTTCCTTAAATCATTTATCATATCTTCAATTGGCATAAGCTCTTACAAAAATTCCTTTGCAACAATGTCCTCTCCGGAGTAAAATATAGGTCTCAATAATACCTATTTTTTCCGCTTTTGATAGGCGTGCTGACCGACCGGGCGCAAATACGCAATCGTAAATATTTTAAACTAAGGCAATTCACAATGCCGGTCAAAAACAGAAAAAAGATTTTACATCCCTGTTTATTTCCGGCCGGCCTGG
>ASOC01000119.1 GCA_000405945.1 Candidatus Omnitrophus fodinae SCGC AAA011-A17 | reverse complement strand
AAAAAGCCGCTGCCACTCGTATGATGGATTTCTATCGCACCTATCCAATTGTTGCGACGGCGCCGCAACAATTGAGCTGGTCCCATATTCGGGAGCTTTTACCTCTGCTTGAAGAGAAACGGAAGTTCTACGAATTGAAGGCAGCAGATGAAAGATGGAGCGTTGCTGAACTGAGGAGATCGATCCGCCGGAACCTTTATGAACAGTTCAAAAAAGGACATCAAGCCATACCGGTCAAGAAGCTTCCGTCTCTTCCTGCGAGCGAAGGCATCTTTAAGGAAAGTTACCACTTTGATTTCCTCGATCTACGCCGGGATTTCAGCGAACGAGAGCTGGAAGACGCTTTATGCGAACGAGCAATCCAGGTACTGACCGAACTCGGAAAACATTTCTCACTTGTCGGAAGACAGGTTAAAATCCTGATTGATGGCAACTGGGAAAGTATAGATTTAGTTTTCTTCCATACCCGAATTCATTGTTATATATTGGTGGAGCTAAAGAAGGAAAAATTCAAAAAGGATTTTGTCGGTCAAATGAACGGTTATATCGAGTATTACCGGCATCATGAAGAATCGGCCGGTGATAATCCGACCATAGGTCTTATCCTTTGCAAAGATATCGGATATGAAGAGGCTGTCTATGCGCTGGGCGGACTAGAGGAGAAAATATTTGTGGCGAAGTATCGAGTGAATTTGCCAAGTCAAAAGGCGATAGCGAGGGAATTAAAGAGTCTCGATGGAGATGCTGCAGAATGATCAAGATACCTAAAAATTTATTGTCGCTTTCTGAAGCTGCCAAGAAGTACGGCTTCAAAAATAGCTGGGCACTTCATGACTATATCCAGCGTGGCCGCCTTGAAGCAGCAAGAATTGGGCATATCTGGTATACCAGCGACCAGGCTATGCGCGAGTATTTAAATAGCCGGGACTTATCCAAAATACCAAAGAGGTACCGTAAAAAACATTGAATGTACCCAAGTATTTGGGTATAATAGCTTACGGTACCTCCTAATTGAGCGGGGAGATCAGAGTGCAACATGGAAGTATCGTTGATATCAAGGAAGCCGCAAGACAACTGGGCGTAAGTGTTAACACGCTTTACTCATGGATTTATCTTCGCAAAATCGAGTACATGAAAGTTGGAAGATTGGTGAAGTTTCGGCAAGACACTCTTAACACGTTTTTGCAGAAAAATACCGTCCCGGCAAAGGAGTAATTGGAACATCCGGCCATTGACTGCAAGTTGATGCTTTGGATGAAAAGCTCGAGGGGAACAGGCAGGAGGAAGGAAGATGGCTGTTTTTAAAAAATATGGTGAATGGTATATAGATTACTATTATAATGGGCGACGCAGAAGAGAGAAAATAGGGGCAAGCAAGAAGCTCGCACTTGCCGTCGATGGGAAGAGGAGGGTGGAAATCGCGGAGGGCAAGTTTCTCGATAAAAAAAATAAAAACGATATTACCTTCAAAGAAATGGCTCAACTTTTTATGGTAAATCATTCAATGCTGACCAAACGTTCCTGGAAAGAAGATGAGTATATGATCAATGCACAGCTGTCGCCTTTTTTTGGCAATTTGAAATTATCCCAAATCAATCCCCTTGATATTGAGCGGTTCAAAGCTAAGCGATTCGAATCAAACAGAGCACCGCAGACGGTCAAACACGAAGTTAATCTCATCAGTGTTATCTTCAATAAAGCCATCAAATGGCAGAAATTTTCCGGTCCAAATCCGGTGGCGGCTACTGAAAAGATTAAGGTTTACAATGAACGGCTTCGCTTCCTAAGTATCGAGGAGATTGATAAGCTCTACCGTACTTGTGATTCGGAGCAACTATTTGCGAAATATTCACCACTCAGTAAAGCTGCCCGTGAATTTACACGCAAAGAACTCAAGAATCTCATAACCTTGGCGATCAACACGGGATTAAGGCGAGGGGAATTAGAAAATCTGGTATGGCAGGATGTGGATATAAGGCAGGAATTGCTTCATGTCAGGAAGGCTAAATCGCGAGCAGGGATACGAGCGATACCGATGACCAATGCAGCCAAGAAAACGATTTTATCAATAAGGAAGCTACCTGAAAGCGAAAACATATTTTCATCAAGCCATGAGGTTCTTTATAAAAACTTGCTTCGACTGGCAAAAATCAAGGATGCCAATTTTCACACTTTGCGCCATACCTTCGCCTCTCATTTTATTATGGCGGGAGGTCAGCTGTTGACTCTTTCAAAGCTGCTCGGTCATTCCGACATCAAAATGACCATGAGATATGCCCATCTGGCGCCCAATCACATGACCAAAGAAAGTAATTGTTTAGCTGATTGAAGCAATTCTGAGGAGGGGGAGAGGATTTCCCTGGCGGTGTTTAAGATAAGCCTTTTTGAGAAAGGCCAGTGGATTTTGGTCTTGAAGCTGTAAGGTATGGAGCAGACTCATCAAGGTTTGATGAGCAGCGGCTCCTTGTTGAGAACGGTTTTGAAAGCTTCGGTTGCGAAGAATGACGTGGTGACGAATCATTCTTTCCGCCAAATTATTGTTGAAAGAGATTTCCGGGTGTTCCAGGAATGTCAGCAAGTGAAGCCAGTGAGTGAGAAATCGTTGGGCAAGTCGCTTCAAATGCTTGTTTCGATACTCACGGCAGGACCAAAGAAAGAGCCGGGTCTTTAAACGCTTGATTCTTCGTTGATAAACAGGGAGTGCCATTTGAGGTTGTGCTTCTTTGAGGCGCAGGGCATCGGCGATAATACGTTTTAAAGTTTTGTGATGTGCAAGAAAGGCCTCGGATTGATCTTTGAGATGAAGTTCGTGCATTTCCCGCATTAAATGGACCAAGCACTTTTGCTTCTTGCCGGGCAACCGGTTGTAAGCTGAGTAAAAGTCCGTGACCAAAATCCCGGAGTAATCCTTGGGAAGAATCGAGCGGGGAATTTTAGCTCCACGGCTTTGGGCAATCCGGTAATAAGCAAGCCGTTCATTGACACAGGCCCATAGCCAGTGATTTGTGCCCGAGACTTTCCAGCCGGTCTCATCCATATGAAGATGAGGACTGGCTCGGACGGCTTTCAAGATTTGATTCTCTTCCACTTGAAGCCACTCACTGATCCTCTGGAGCCCTTGAGCCAAAGCGCCTTCAGAGACCTGGAAATGACACAGGCTTTCAAAGAGCTCCTTGATTTTATTGAAAGGAAGTCCGTGGTGATATTTCAAGATGACGGTTTGAATTAAAACATTCGGACCGAGGTTTCCATGAGGAATTTCTTCAGAGGCGTAAGAGGCTGTCACAAGCCTTTGGCAGTGCGTGCAATAGCGGCGCTCTTTCTTAAAGCAAGTCGTCTGAGGTTGGGCCGGAATAATGTCTTCTTGGATATGATCGACGATTTCCTGGACAGGGCTTAACCGATGATGGCAATCGGGACAGTGCGTAAGGGTCTGGGTGACGACCCGGTCAATCACCTGAGGTTTCGTGCGGGTGATACCGATGTGCCCGATCTTCTGTCCCGGCTTCCTGGGACGATGGGCCCTGGCTAAGAGACGCAGAAACCGGAGTTCTTTCTTCCGGACCTCTCTTTCGTCTTGTTCTTTGAGTTTCTTTTTTAATACTTCGATTTCTTTTTCTTGTCGGAGAATCGTATCAATGAGTTCTTCACGGGATTTTTCGCTGAATTTCAGGATGCCGTCTTGCACATTTAAAATGACGGCATTTGATGCGATTTTTGAAGGGATTACTTCAGAGGGCTAAACAGTTACCAAAGAAATACATGTACTGGACACCATATGGACACCAACGCAGAATCAGGCATCCAACGTAGAACGTGAAGTTGTTACTGCACAATAAGTTGCGGGATTAGCATAGTGGTAATGTCCCAGCTTCCCAAGCTGGTGAGACGGGTTCGATTCCCGTATCCCGCTGATCTCATACACGCGGCGGGCTGCGCCGCGTGATGAGACACACTTTTCCGGCCGGAAAAGTGTCTGGTTCGACGAGGCCCGCTCGGTTTGGTGCGAAAAATAACAAACCGGCTGGCAAAAGTGTCCGGGACATGAAACCCACTCGGTTTGGTGCACTGTGAAACGAGGCAGTACACTTGCCCTCATGGGCAACTGCGGCATTGCGGCGGTCCACGACATTTTAAAGGAGGATATAGTCCCTCGAGCAGAACTGCCGCCCGTGAGAATGCGCTAATCAACCCGTTAGCCCTCTTTTTTGACCGCTTATCGTAATTCTCTCGTGAGAGATGCTTTTTTCATATATTTTCTAAGTGAGACAAGGTATTTTAAGGAGGTTCCTATGAGAACATTCGGTGGGCTTGGCGATAACCAGTTTCGATATGATTCCGCGAAGGAGTTTACTGCGCCGGTCATTTTTACCGTCATTGTCAGTCTCTGCTGGATTTTAGCGTGCTCTTTTATTCAGCCGAAGTTTTCTGATCATGCATTTATGAATATATCGAAAACGTGGTTGTCGACGGAAGCTTTGCGTACCTAAGGTCTATTTGACGTGCCTGGCCAAATAGGTTATCTTTAATACAAACAAAGAGATGGAACAAAATACCATGATCTTGAAAAGCCTATCGGGGACCGCTCTTTTTTTCTTCGCGGCCTTTATTTTTTCACCCTCACCGGCCATGGCGGCTTCTCCCTTGTTTGAGGGGAATGGTTCTCAGCCCGGTATTAGCATTCCTGATTATGAAAAAAGAAAAGCAATGGAACCCGTTCATGTTATCGGTGGGGATTTGACCCCGGAGGAGAAAAAGGGGGTTGAAAAGTCTTTGGAGAAACTGGATGGTTTCCGAGCCACTTTTGAGAATTCCAAAAAAGACGTGCGTGAGACTGTTCTTGCCTCTGTCAACGGTTTTTCTG
>ASOC01000118.1 GCA_000405945.1 Candidatus Omnitrophus fodinae SCGC AAA011-A17 | reverse complement strand
ATTGGCCATTCGAGGCCTCCTTTCGGGTTAATGAACCCGGGAAGGATACCCCCACAAAGGGCCTTGGGTTGTTAGGATCCTGCGAAAGACAGGGAGGCGTTTAGATTGTTCCGATTAAGCCGTCCGGAGGATTCCGGCGGCATTCCCAAGGTGGCTGCTTTCCATCGGAAAGGGTGGCCGCTTTGGATCGGAACAGGTGGCCGGATTCAATCGGAATGCCCGGCCGCTTTCAAGCGGATTTCACAAAAGTGACGCAAGTCCGGTTTCTTTTCGAGCGCCTCCGTTTTTGCCGGGACTGGCCTAGCGAGAAACTCCTCAGAATGGGAACCGCGGGTGAACGCAAGGTACCGGACAGATTTTTCACCAATAACGGCAAAGGGATCGCGGTGGAAGTCGAGATAAGCCCGAAGAAAGCCGAGACCTACCGAAAAATATTCCGGGTCTACGACAAAGACAAGAAGATCACCGATATCTTCTACCTCTGCGGCGATCCTTCGATCTTCCGGAAGATTAAGGACCTTTCTTACGGGACCACCGACAAGACTTATTGGTTTGTATTGCTGAGCGAGCTCATGCACTTCAAAGCCGATGCGCTTCTTCGCTCCCACAGCCAAAAATTAACCCTGAAAGGGCTATTGGAGCAAGTCGTCAAATCGGATAGTAGATCGGATAGTAATCGGACACTAAATAAGACAGTAGAATAATCATAACTAACTATAAATAATATAGTTATGATTTCAATATATCATTGTCTTATTATAGTTTTTGTGAGATAATTCTATTCAATCAGAGGTGATTTATGTACAGCCCAAAATACAGCATTAGCAATAAGTTAATCAAATCCATCAACCGGATTGTGGGAGCTCATGCCCTGATTATAAATGCCCCTCTGAAACCCAAATGGGAAGCCGGATTGAGGTATCGGGCATTGGTCAAAAGTGTTCATTCCTCAACTCATCTGGAGGGCAACCCTTTGACCCAGCAGGAAGTCGATCAGGTTCTCCAAGGGAAGAAACCAAAACGGCAGTTTCGGAAACGGGATATTCTGGAAGTGACAAATTACCGGGAAGTCCTGCAATATATCAGCGACACCTATAAAGACCCGAAACTGCTCATTGACGAAAAAACGATCCTTCATCTTCATAATCTTTGCGTGAAAGGGATCGAAGGGATGGAAAAAGAAGCGGGAAGATATCGCACGGTCCAAAATTATATCGTAGCCGGTGTTACCCGAATCCCTATTTATACTCCACCGCCACCCCAAGATGTTCCGAAACTTATGAAAGGTCTTGTAGAGTGGATTCAGGACGCCGAGAAAAACGATGTTTCCCCTTTCATTATCTCAGCCGTTGCGCATTATGAATTTGAAAGCATTCACCCGTTTGTGGATGGAAATGGGCGGACAGGCCGCGCTCTTGCTACATTGATCCTTTACAAAATGGGCTATGACACGAAAAGCTTTTTTTCACTGGAGGAATATTTTGATACGCATCCGGATGAATATTACGGAAATTTAAAGAAGATCAGAAATACTTATATCGAAAAGCCGAATCCCGATCTCACCGAATGGACAGAGTTTTTCGTTTCCACGATTGAGACGGAAATGACAAAGGTCGAAGCAGAAGTCAGGGAATACCTTGAAGGCGAACATTTGAGAAAACAGCTTAGGAATGAGGAGATTAACCCGAGGCAGTTTAAAGCGGTCAAATATCTTCAGAAACATAATCAGATCCAAACCCATGAGTACATGGAACGTTTCAAATGCGCGCGCGATACCGCAGTCCGCGACCTCAACGAACTTGTCGAACGCGGAATCCTCGAAATCCAAGGCTCCGGGCCCCAAATCCGGTATGTATTGAAATAGGCCAGTGATTACGCAGACTGCGTTACGCAACTTGCGTAATGGAACCCCGTTGAAATTATCCAAACGGCGTTACGCTAATCGGATAATTTAGAAATCTGATTCGTTTTACAGGTTCCCCTTTTCCCTTTATGGCTACAAAAAAGACATTCGCAGATTATAAAAATCTTAGTCCTGAAGAACGTTGGGCTCGCGTCGGAGAACTTTTGTACAAAGGCATTTGCCTTCTTGAAATGAAAAAAAATGCAGGTAAGGCGGCCCCAATAAAAATTGCTAAACAGGAGTATGGCCTTACTGAGGCATCCAAACTCATAGGGATCTCGAAAAGAACTATCCAGAGATGGGTGGCAATCGGGAAAATCATTCCTAAGCGAAAGCCCAACGGTTATCTGATCCTCAGCGCAGAACAAATTGAACAGGCAAAAGAATTTAATCATTATAAGCATGGACCTTGGCCGATCGTACCCACGGTTTCTAACGATTCCGTTTCAAAGCCGCCGCAAGCAAGAATTCCGGAACGAGAGTCTCATGATGTTGGCGAGGTAACCAGAAAAAAGCTAAAATCCGGAGAGCCGATACTACTTCTACAATGTCCGAATGATAGGAAGAAACTCGCGGAAGTGCCTGATGATTATTTTGATGCGCCAGAAGGCCGCGATTTTTACCGGAATAAGAAAAAACTTTTCATCCGCTGTAATGCCTGCAAAACGATCATCAGCTTCTAAATATGCCTCTTGGAAAGCTTATCATCAGGTCATTCGGCAATATTCAAAAATTCCGCTGTCAGAAGAGCGCCGTTTAATTGCCCAAGCAAAGAAAGGCTCGAATGAAAGTTATCAGGAAATTATTTTGCGGCATATCGGGTTTGTTATCTTCAGAATCCATAAACGGACCTTCCCCGAATTTTTAAGCCGTTTCGGTGAAGATTTGTTGTCGAATTCTATTCCCATCTTGCATCAAAAGATCAAAACCTACGATCTCAATTATCGTGAGAAGCAAGGCAACCCAAAACCCGTCAAATTTGCTTCGTATATTTGGAAAAGAATCGACGGACTGATTCTTGATTCGCTAAAAAAGGAACTCCGTGAAGAAAAGGGGCTTGTCAAATTACCGAATGAGCGTTACGCTACTGGGATAATCGAACAAGACCTGGAAGAAGTGTAGAGGGTTTTGCCTCTACACTTGGGGAATGGCGGGCGTATCCGTCGCGGTGGCTGTTGATTTTAGAGGCCAGCTCGAAGTCGAATGAAGGTGGTCGGCATCGCCTATTTTCCAGGCACCTTTGGCAATTCTATATAGGGAGATTAGAAACTCGACCTCGAAAAACGGACGTTTTTGAGTGTTCTTCGGGGAGTTCTTATAAAATTCGTCATAACAAAAGGTGCTGCCGTGTGACGCGGCAGTCCCTTTTTTCAGCCTATGCAAATTATCACAGACCCAATCACCCTCGAAGACCTTCAAAAACTGGCCAATAACCTGTTTGAAAACATGGTGAAGGCTGTCGTTGACGTCAGCAAAGAACTTCTTGCCGTCGATGCGGAACTTCACTCCGATTTAGAAGCTCTGCTACTGGAATCCGGATCAAAACAAAAAGACCTGTGGGGCATTAACCTTTATCCGGCTTTATCAGGAGACAACTTGATCGAGTTTGATTCGATGATCAATTTGAAACCCTCGCTGGGCAACAGAACAAGAGGCGTCAACGATCCATCGGTCCGTTCGCGGATTGTGAATATTGTCAAAAAAAGGGTAAAAACGTGACCGTTCAGCATAAGAATCTCTCAAACGGACGCTGGCAGGAGATGGAGTTTATTGAGCAAATGGCCAACATTGCCAGTGAAGTGGAAAGATCTTTGAAATGGAAAGAAAAAAAGAATACGCCGTATGCTGAAAAAGCCATTGAACGCGCCCTGGAATTGCTCGATATGACGCTTGACGATCCCAAAAACAAGCTCCGCCTTCGAGAGATAGCCCGTGTCCGTGAAGCCTTGGTGGATTTCTTCTACGGCACAAACGAATACGGCTCCTCCGCAGTATCCTGGCAGTCTTACTTTTCAAATTTCACTTTTGCGGTGCGCAAGGCTTGTTAATCGACAAAATCAACAGTTCGAGTCTAAAATGGGCAGTTTTTATGATTTCATAAAGGTGTTACTGGTGTATAATCCGGCAATGGCTTTTTATTGAACCTGGTACCAATCTAACACAACAAAGGAGGAAGTATGGGATTCCAACAAGATAGAGGATTCGGCGGACGTCCAAGGGAAATGCACAAGGCAAACTGCGCTGATTGTAAAAAGGAGTGCGAGGTCCCTTTTAAGCCAAGTGGCGATCGGCCTGTTTACTGCAAGGATTGTTTTTCAAAGCGTAAAGAAAGCGGCCGTTAAAAGAAGTTTTGGGCTCATTAAGTAATCGCGACCGAAACTCCTCTCAATAAGATCTTGAGGATCCCCACCTTTCCCGAAGTCGTGAGCCGGTTGTGAAACTCGTCCACGCGGGGGAGCCCTATAAAAAAGCCGGAACCACCAGAAGGTGATTCCGGCTTTTTTATTTGTATATCGTAGCCAGAGCTAAGGGCTCTGGCCAACGGTTGTCACTGGCGTGGAGGAGGTGGATTACTGCCTTGCGTACCCGGAGGCAATGGAAGATTCATGAATGCACACGGCCCCCCGCAACTATTCATATTGAACCCCGACAGGACAACGCAATTTCCCAGCATGAGAGAAACAATATCTCCATCCTGCGCTGCATGATCCCAGACGATGATGTTAATTTTATCTCCCCAGCAAGTAACATTCTGAAGACCGCCCGTGTGCGTATTCCGCTGAAAGCGACAGGTCATTCCGCTGAATCCGACAGGCGCCGGTCTTTCACAGAATCGGTTCACTAATTTTATAACATGCCTGTCGCTTTGCCGCAATATTTCGTTACATTACATTTTCAAGACCGTTTAAGATGATCGAGCTATGGCACTCTGCTCATCCGTGTCCGCGATCGTGGCTGTTATCGCATTTAAACGCTTAAAATTCTGCCACCTGTTGTGATTTGATCCCTTTGTTGAATTTCGCCTGTAAAAAGGCTTCATGATTTTGTTGTCTCGTCTCATGGAGTCTCCT
>ASOC01000117.1 GCA_000405945.1 Candidatus Omnitrophus fodinae SCGC AAA011-A17 | reverse complement strand
AATCTGACCAAGCCGCGGGTGGCGGCACGGTCGAATTGGGGCAGGCACCGCTGATTTAAGCCAAATCCCCCGTATGGCATTCGTAACAAGACATTTCCTTCCAAGCGTCTTCTCCCACGTCTTGATCCGGATGTTTGAATTCAAGGCCGTTGGCATTCGTTTCCGTGGCATCCGGAGGCCCTTGTTCAATGATGTTGTGGCAGACAGTGCATTCGTTGGTAAGCGCTTTCCCATCGGCCGCCTCATGTTTGTTGTCATGGCAACGGAAACAGCCCGGAAAAATAAAATGGCCGATGTTATCCGGATAAACTTTCCAAGTGACATTCATCTGCGGGAAAAAGTTGGTCTTGTAAATATCTATGGTTGTCTTAACGGCCTCGGATATATTTTTCTTCTTCTCGGCCCAAACATCGGGATGCTCGGTCTTATAAAATGTTTCCAGTTGCTCCCGAATTTTAACCTTGGCCTCATCGTGCGACGGATATTCGACCACAAGCGCCTTAACCGCTTCACGCTTGATGTAGGGAAGCGTTTTGTCGATAGCGCCACAAGCGATGGCTTCATTCACCGCGGCGGACGGGGCCTTGAAAGTATGGCTCGGCCGGTTGTGGCAGTCCATACAATCCATCCGTCTCATTTCACCTTGTGGCGGATTGTCAGCCGAAAACCCGGATTCCTTGTCCACGTAAATCTTTTCTTTGCCGTCCGGTCCTATCGACTTAATCCACGGAATCACCTGCCGCTTTTCATCCGTGGCCACGTAGTAGACCTTGCTTTTAATATTCATGTGCCAGTGGATGCCTTCTTTTTTTCCATAAGGGGGCATGCCGCCGCCCACAAACATGAGCATGCGCATCTTCCATTCGGTGTTTTTCTCATCCGGAAGGAAATACTGATGGTCCTGCTCCACCGCTCCGTAAAACTGCCGCGGCCAGTGGCAATGCTCGCAGGTTTCCTGCGCCGGACGCAAATGCTTGATGGGGGTTTTAATGGGTTTGGAAAAACGATTGGCAATAACCGAGTAAACCTGGTAGGCTCCGGCAAATTTCGAGCGCACATACCATTCCGCGCCGGGTCCGATATGGCACTCGACACAAGTCACGTTAGCGTGAGGCGAGTGATGATAGGCCGTGTATTCGGGCGCCATGACTTTGTGGCATAGCTTGCCGCAAAAAGTCGTGGATTCCGTGAATTCATAAGACCGGAACAGCCCCAATATCGTAAAAAGGAAAAACAGAGTGCTCACTCCGATGGTCGTGAAAGCGATTTTCTGATGCGTCGGGTTATTGAAGTCAATTTGAGGGAATCTCCGGACATGGCCTCTTTTTATCCTCCTGGACCTTTCGCGAATGGCCCCAAAGACCGTCATGGCAAGGCCCAGGATCAGCAATGCGGGAGCGAGAAAATAGGTGATAACTCCCAAATAAGGATTGCCTTCTTTGGTTATAAAATCCTGAATAACCAAAAAAAGGTTGACCGCAAACATGATAACGGAAAAAATCCCGCCAATCACGCTTAGCCAATTAGTAAAATAAGAATTGCCCTTGTTTTCTTGATTCATGAAGGTGCCTTCTCAATAAATTATCGTGCGATAATATTGGGCAAGAAGATTTCAAGAAGTGACTATTATTACAATCTTTAAAAAAATCACTTCATGATCGGATGTTTAATCTTCTCCCATCGTTCCTTAAAGTCAAAAGGTTTAAAGGTGGGACTGTTTTCATTGTGGCATTTCCTGCATGTTGCCTCATCGGGTATTTGTAAACCCGCAGCAACCGCCGCATCCTTGTTTTTCATAACACTCATCTTCATATAATCCTTGCCCGCACCATGGCAGGATTCGCATGAAACGCCTTCCTCTAGCTTAATCGTCTGAGAGACCTTCTCTTCCGTGAATCCGTAAGCCGTGGAATGACACTTCAGGCATTTTCCGCTTTTTTGAGGATCTTCCACTCCCATTTTAGCCGCCTGCTCTTTGGCTTCGGGTGTTCCCAAAACATCAAAAGCCTTTGCATGCGCCGACTGCTGCCAAATTCCGAATTGCTCGCCCTGCTTGGGGGTTTTATGGCAAATGGCGCATTTTGACGCCCCGATGAACTCATGGGGAAGTTGAGCCATGGCGCTGAAACTAACTGACAAAATAAACAACGCGAAAAGTATTATTTTTTTCATCTTAGAGCTCCTCTTATGTTTCCTTATGGTCTGACGGCGAAAGATGGCTTTCAATCACCTGATGCGGAACGCCGTAAATATCAAATTCGTAAGTCTTGCCAAAAAATTCCCGTTTGGTTTCAGAAAGATAGCCGAGAGTTCCCATCACAATCAATGAAAGCATAACCAAAATGCCAAAGGCTATGGAAAAAGGGCGTTTCAACGGATGCCTTTCCCGGCCGCGGTCGATGAAAGCCCATAAAAAAAGAAAAAGAGGGGCCAGCGAAACCAAAAAAATTCCCGTTAATTTTGGAAAATATTTCAAAACCTGATACATGGACAGAAAATACCATTCCGGTTTTATGGCATACGGCGTCTGAAGAGGATCCGCCTTTTCTCCGAGATCAAAAGGCAGCAGGATGGAAAGCGTGATCAAAACTCCTAGCAGAATAAAAAAAACGATTCCCTCTTTAAGAACGTGGTGCGGAAAAAACGGAATGCCGCTGTCTTTCTTGACTTCTTTTTCCTCGCCCACCCGGTCGAGCGTCGCTATGCCCTGAAACCGCACCAGAAAAAGGTGGAGAGACACGATAAAAAACAGGAGCCACGGCAAGGCAATCACATGGATCACAAAGAAGCGGGACAACGTTTCGCCTCCGACATTCTGGCCGCCCCGCATCAGGGTTTTCATCCATTCCCCGATACCGGGAATAGCGCCCGCCACTTCCGTACCCACGGTGGTCGCCCAGTAGGCCAATTGATTCCAGGGCAAAAGATATCCTGTGAACCCAAACACAAGCGTCAAAACAAACAAAATAACTCCCACGCTCCAGGTCAATTCCCGCGGTTTTTTGAAAGACCCGGTCACAAAGGTCCTTAACATGTGAAGAAAAACCACGATCACCATCAGGTTGGCTCCCCAGGCATGAATTTGCCGGTAAAGCCAGCCCATATAAGCCGTGGTCATAATATATTTAATACTTTCAAACGCCTCGTTCATAGTCGGCCGGTAATAGACAAGAAGCAGCATGCCGGTAAGAACTTGGCTTATAAAAAGAAAAAGAGACATGCTGCCCAGGGTATGGAACCAGCCGATATAACCCGGCAGAGGTTTTTCAAGCTGTTTTTTGACTGCACCGTCCAGCGCGTCAATATCCAGACGTTCCTTGAGCCACTTCCTGATAAAAGTTTTCATAATTTTACAAAAACTGTCCCGTTCACAACGTTGACCGTGTAACTCGGCAAAGGTCTCGGCGGAGGACCGGACACCACCCTGCCCTCCAAATCAAAAAAACCCGCATGGCAGGGACATTCCACCTGCCGCTTGGTGCTCTCCCAGGACACAATGCATCCCAGGTGGGTGCAAACCGCGGAAAATGCCTTGAATCCATTCGCCGTCCTGATCACAAGAAAAGCGCTTCCGCCATGCACCACTTTTTTGGCGGACCAGACTGGAATCGTATCTTCAGGGCCGACTTCGATGACCCCGGTCATGGGACCCCGCCGCATCACGGGCCATAAATAAGTCAGCGCAGGCAATACCATGCCGGCCAGGGTTGTAAAAATTCCGCCTCGAATAATCCAGTCCAGAAAATCCCGCCGTGAAGCTTTATTCATTTCCCTTGCCTTTTTTTTCAGACTCGTGGTGGTGCTTAAGTTTTTTGTATTTGGCGTGCAAAGTAACAGCCATGACCAGCACAAAAATCCATAAGGGAATCAACGCTATTTTGCGCCATTTCAAGTCTTGTCTTTTCTTGTGTATGTTCTCCTTAATCTCCTGCGCTGCTTTTTCGAAACGGCCGTAAAGTTCTTTGATTTGCTCGAGCGAAAGCGTGTGCTGTGTGGGCGCCATGGAAATAATATGGGTCTTGGCTTCTTCCAGCGTGCTCATCTCTTCTTCCACAAAAATGCCTTCAATGGAAGCCTGTTTCACCAACGCCTCGTTTGAGGCGAGATTTTGCCCGGCCGTGCGGAACAATCGCGAAATCGATTCTCCCTGCGCAGCCTCGGGACTCCCGGGCTCATGACAACGCCGGCAAGCCTCTTTATAAAGTTCGGGGGTGGCGTGACGCACTCCGTGATTGCCATGGCAGGAAACGCATTCCGAGAATTTTTTCGCCTCTACATGCTTGGCATGGACGCTTTCGAGGAAATACTTCTTCTCATTCAAGTGACATTTGCCGCAGGTCTCTCCCGCCTCCCGCACCCCGGGCGGAACGGCGCCATGGCTTCCATGGCAGCTCGCGCATTGCGCAACCGAAAGGTCATGCTTTTCAAACAAGGCCTTTCCATGAACGCTTTCGCGGTAAGTTTCCAGAATATTAGTCGGAAGGCCATAGGGGGTCATAATCCTTTCGCTTCCGTGACAATTGTTGCAGGTGTTGGGAATATTGGCGGGATAGACCGGGCTCGTGGTTTCACTGATGTCCACAATATCGTGATAGCCGTGGCAATCGCTGCACACAGCCACATGCTCGTCACCATCCTGAAAAAGTTTTTTGCCGTGCACGCTGGTTTTATACTGGGCCAGTTGATCTGTCCGGATTCCGTAAAAATTCATCACCCCCACATCCGAGTGGCAGGTGCCGCATTTATCAGCTATTTGTTTTTTGTCCGGGACACCCACATAACCCGTGCCTTCGGCTTTGGCTAAATCTTTGTCCTTTTGGGCGGGGTCCCCGCCGTGGCAGTTTTGGCAATAAATGCCGTGCCGCGCATGGATGCTGGCCTTTACCTCATCCCATGTATCCAGGTGGCATTGAATACAATTATTCTCAGCCACAGCATCGGCTTGAGCGATGCCCAGAAATCCGGGACATGTGAAACAGAAAAGAATAATCAGAAATTGAAAATACCAGG
>ASOC01000116.1 GCA_000405945.1 Candidatus Omnitrophus fodinae SCGC AAA011-A17 | reverse complement strand
TTCGCTGAAGCGCGCTAAAAGTGAAGCCGGGCTTGGTGATTATGAGGTGCGTACTTGGACGGGTTGGCATCATCATCAAACGCTTTCCTTGATGGCGATTTGGTTCCTGACCCAAGAGGCGCTCCGAGGTAAACCCTTGACGCCAGCGATCACGGTCCCTCAGATTCGCGAGGGCATAGCAATGAGCCTGCACAAAATTTGTGATTGTGCGGATCCTGCTCGGATTGCTCGCGACCGAACAAGAAGGCTTGAACGCAATGAATTGGCTCGATTCTATCACTGGAAAAAACATAACTTATTGGCCCCTTTACGGATCGTACAATGATTCATAACTCAGACAGTAAAACTAGTACCTCATGACACTTGAAATTATGGTTCTGCAATTTCCGGGTGTCGTTATGTACACAGCGAAGCAGTGCCGCGTGCTGCCTATGGCAGCCGCAGGCAGTACCGCGCACCCTTAAATTTTTAATGTCTCGCGGTATTGGGTGCATTTTTTAAGACATAATCCGCGAGCAGGTCTCCGACTTCACTGGTCGAATAGCCCATTTTCCCGG
Organism: Candidatus Omnitrophus fodinae SCGC AAA011-A17; assembly: GCA_000405945.1. Classification (GTDB taxonomy): domain Bacteria; phylum Omnitrophota; class Omnitrophia; order Omnitrophales; family Omnitrophaceae; genus Omnitrophus; species Omnitrophus fodinae. The sequence goes on along the minus strand of ASOC01000116.1, from coordinate 4,532 downwards.
CCGCAAGGCTTTTGAGTTTTTTTGAGGTCGCGAAAATCACGGCGTCTTCAATGAGTTTAGCGGCCTGGGTTTCGCCCAGCCACTCCAGCATCATGCCGGCAGCGCAAATCGCCGCGATGGGATTGATCACATTCTTGCCCGTGTATTTGGGCGCGGACCCGCCGATGGGCTCGAACATGGAAACGCCTTTCGGGTTGATATTGCCGCCAGCCGCGATGCCAAGGCCTCCCTGAATAATGGCGCCCAAGTCAGTGATAATGTCGCCGAACATGTTATCCGTCACGATCACATCGAACCAGTCGGGATTTTTGACCATCCACATGCAGGTGGCATCCACGTGCGCGTAATCCGTCATGACATCCGGATACTCCTTGGCCACCTCGTGAAAAGTCCTTTCCCATAGATCCCAGGCGTAAGTGAGCACGTTGGTTTTGCCGCAAAGCGTGAGTTTTTTCTTTTATTACGCTTCCGCGTGTATTCGAACGCGAAGCGGATGCAGCGCTCCGCTCCCTTGCGCGTGTTGCGGGAAATCTGCAAAGCGATTTCCTGCGGCGTTCCCTTGTTTTCAAAGGACCCTTCCCCGCAATAAAGCCCCTCGTTATTTTCGCGGACCACCACAAAATCAATATCCTCGGGACCCTTGTTCTTGAGCGGCGTTTCCACGCCGGGATAAAGTTTTACGGGCCGGAGATTGATATACTGTTCGAGCCCGAAGCGGGCTTTCAGCAAAAGCCCTTTTTCGATAATTCCGGGCTTCACGTCCGGATGACCGACGGCTCCGAGAAAAATAGCGTCATATTTCCGGAGGCCTTCCACTTCTTCGTCAGAAAGAACGACCCCGGTTTTAAGATAGCGGTCACCGCCGTAATCGAGAGTGTGCGCCTCGTATTTAAAACCGCAAACCTTGGACGCCGCTTCCAAAACCTTCATTCCCTCGCGCACCACTTCAGGACCTGTTCCGTCGCCCGGCATCACCGCTATCTTGTACATGTTGGCACCTACCTTTTTTTATGATTTTCCCGGATTAACTTTTCGCCGCAAGGCCTTCCTGCGGACTCGAAGCTGCGGCATACTCTTTCACGGCAATCCGGCCGGCAAAAAAAGCCTTGCGGCCGGCCGAAACCGCTTCTTTCATGGCGCTGGCCATAAGCACCGGATCCTTGGCGCAAGCCACCGCCGTGTTCATCAAAACCCCGTCCACTCCCAATTCCATGCAAATCGCCGCGTCTGAAGCCGTGCCCACTCCCGCGTCCACAATCACGGGGCAGGACACCACTTCTTGAATAAAACGGATGTTTAATTTGTTCTGTATTCCGCGCCCGGAACCGATGGGAGCGGCAAGCGGCATAACGCAAACCGCACCCGCGGCTTCGAGTTTTCTGGCCATGATGGGATCATCGTTGGTGTAAGGCATGACCAGGAATCCCTCTTTCACCAAAATTTCCGTGGCGCGGAGCAAAGCTTCCGTGTCTGGCAAAAGGGTTTTGGGATCGCCCAAAACCTCAAGTTTGACAAGTTCCCCCAAGCCCAGCGTGCGGCCCATCCGGGCAATGCGGCAGGCATCTTCCGTGTTGTAAGCACCCGCAGTGTTAGGAAGCAGCGTGTATTTAGAACGGTCGATATAATCGAGAATAGTCTTCTGCCCCGGCTTGGAAAAATCCACGCGACCCACGGCCACCGTGATCATTTCCGTTCCTGAAGCCTCATGCGCGCGGCGCATGATTCCAAAGTCCGGGTATTTGCCGGTTCCGAGAATCAGCCGCGAATTGAATTCATAAGGTCCGATTTTTAATTTCGTGTCATTCATAAAATTCACGCCGCCAAGGCTTTCCTTTCAACCTGTTTGTAAAGCTCCACGTATTTTTTCGCCGAAGCCTTCCAGGAAAAATCCGATTTCATGCAGTTTTTCACGATTTCAACCCACATTTTTTTGTTCTTAAAAGCGGTCACGACCCTCTCCATGGCTTTATAAAGCGCCTCGGGCGTGTACTCCCGGAACACAAAACCGTTACCCTCGCCTGTCCGGGGACTGAAATCCCTCACCGTATCCGCCAACCCGCCCGTTTCCCGCACCAAAGGCACGGTGCCGTAACGCATAGCGATTAGCTGCCCCAGACCGCAGGGTTCGTAATAGGACGGCATCAAAAACACGTCAGCTCCGGCGTAAATTCTTTTGGCCATTTTAGGATCAAAAAGAATATTGCTGCCGAATTTTTTGGCGTGTTTTTTCGCTAAATCCCGGAAAAGAACGTGGTATTTCTCTTCTCCGGTTCCCAGCAGCACGAGCTCGGCCTCCAAATTCTTCGCGAAATCATGCATGACGGGCGCGAGAATGTCAAAACCCTTTTGGTCCGCGAGCCGGGAAATCAATCCAAAGACAGGAATATCCGGATTGATTTCCAGATTATTTTCCCGCTGCAAAGCCTCTTTGCATACGGCTTTTCTCTCCACATTGGACAAGGAATAAGGAAACGCGATGGCCGAATCGGTTTCCGGATTCCACTCGTCCAAATCAATGCCGTTCACAATACCGTAAAAGTCTGTTTTTCGTTTTTTAAGAACCCCTTCCAGCCCACAGCCGAATTCTACCGTTTGAATTTCCTGGGCGTAACGCTCGCTCACCGTGGTAACCGCGTCCGCGTAGACGACCCCGCCTTTAAGAAAACTCACCTTGCCGTAAAACTCAAGCCTCTCGATGTGAAATTCCTCCCACCCCAAGCCGGTCGTGGGAAGCGTGTCCGGCGGGAAGTTCCCCTGATAAGCCAGATTATGAATCGTGAAAATCGTCCTGGTCTTTTTAAAAAAAGGGTCGGTTTTGCAGACTGTTTTCAAATACACCGGGACAAGCCCGGTCTGCCAATCATGGCAGTGAATAATATCAGGTTTGAAATTGGCGATACGCAGAAACTCAAGAGCAGCCCGCTGAAAAAAAACGAATCGCCGGTCGTTGTCCGGATAATCGCCGTGGGGTGTTCCGTAAAGTTCATCATGGCCAAAAAATTCGGAGGAATCTATGAAAAAAACATCCACCTTTTCCTGATGCAGCGCGGAATAAACCCGCGCGAATTTTTTTTCAGACCCAACCGGCACTTCGAGGCCTTCCACAATTTTCTTCAACCCAAACCTGGCCGAGTCCACTTTTTTATAGCGCGGCATCACCACGCAGACCTCATGGCCAAGATCAACCAGTTCTCCCGGCAAAGACCCGCACACGTCCGCCAACCCGCCTGTCTTGGCGTAGGGGGTCATTTCTGAAGTGACAAAAACAACCTTCATATCCATTGCCTCTTCCCGAATTGGGTTGAAGAAAAGAAAAGTTTACCCTAATGCATTCACAAAGCAAAACCTTAAGATGGCCCGGCAAAAAACGCCTAGGCTCACTTTACTTCGAGGACGCAGTTCGTGGAACCAAAGTTGTTGGAAGCGTATTGCACGCCAGGTTTATTTTCCCAGTGGGCGTCCACTAAGAACCGGTATTCATAACGGCCCGGCTGAAGTTTGAGCTGGCCGCTCCAAACACCGTCTTTTCCTTTCTTTAAAGCAAAAACATTGGCGTTCCAGTTGTTAAACGAACCCGCAACGCTGACTTTGCTTGAATGAGGGGCAAAAAACTCGAAATCGACGGTTTTATCTAACGCCTTATTTTCAAACGCCTTAGATTGATTTTTTAAAACTGAAACTTTGACTGAATCTATTTTACCTGCCATAACTACCTCCTTGTTAAGTCCTAACTCTTGAAACTATAAAACTATGCGAATATATAACAACCCCCATAAAAATACAAGCCCCAGAACAAAAGAACCCGTAGCCACCCGCTAGGCCCGATTCGTTCGGCTTGGTTAAATCGGGCCCTGGCCGCAGCGCCGATCGCGCAGTGCCGGCGGACCAAGCGGCTACCGCCGCCGGAACAACCGGCGTTCGCCGGGACCGACCTGCTGCACCGATTTATATTTGTAGTGAAATTGTTATAGGAGCAACCTATAATATGGCTCATGTTGATTCAACTTAGAAAGAATAACCTCATCTTTTCTGTTTTGGCTTTGCTGGTATTGCTCGGTCTTTGTCTCGTTGTTTCCCATCACCATCCGGATGGGGGGCATACGATTGACTGCGCTGTTTGCCGTCTTGTGCAGCAATTGGTTTGCCTCTTCGTACTTATATGGGTTGCCCTGGTTGGTTCTGTGCACGAGTCTTGGAAATTTGTCCCGCTTTCTTCTGCTCATTTCACCGCTCGTTTATTTTCTTCCGCTCTCCAGAATCGCGCTCCTCCTTTCTTTTCCTGATCTGTCTGGTTTCTGAAAACAAACCTAATACCGTGCTCCATTTAATTTTACCGGCGCTTTTTTGCATGCGCCTTTCGGCAAGCACTAATCATAGGCGAACTTGAAGTTCGCCTATGATTATGTGCGCCAGTACTCATCGTGTCGGACTGGATGTCCGACTACGATGATGTATGGGTACACGGTATTGTACATGATTGAAATTGGACCCCCAATTTCAATCGTAATGCTGTACTAATTTTACTGTCTGAG
>ASOC01000115.1 GCA_000405945.1 Candidatus Omnitrophus fodinae SCGC AAA011-A17 | reverse complement strand
GGAAATGTTTGAGCTGGGGTCTCGTCACCACGCTCAAGAAATGCTTCAAAGCGGACGTAGTTTTCTTCGGGACAAGTGTTCCCATGGCTTCTGTGCCCTCCTTGGATTGGACTCCATAGGAGATTTCGGCCGGAAGCCATTTTGTTTGAAGGATTTATCATTGTCAGTTACCTAAAATTTGCAGAACTCAAGATCCTAAGTTATTTCTGAATAAAGAGTTGCGGACTTGAAGAGTGCCGATTCCTCAGGTATATTTGATGCATGAGGAAGAAACTCACCTGCCGTGAGGCGAACCGCAGGTATCAGCGGCTACGTCTCGCTTTCCGAAGAAAAATCAAAGAACACTCGTACTGCCGGCGGAACCTTTTAGACTTTTTTGAAAAAGTGTCCATGGGTATTTTCAGCGTTGATCTTTCCGGCCGCATCATTTTTTTTAATCATGAAGCCTCAAGAATAACCGGTTATTCACGCGACGAAATTCTGCGTTGTCATTTCCGAAAACTCTTATCTCTCGATGATATCGCGGAAGGATTCAAGCTGTTTTATCAGGCCGTCCGTTCGAATTATCCGAAAAGCGTACTTTTGCGAATCCTAAAGAAAGACAGAACCTCAACGATTGCGGAAGTATCGGCCGCGCCTTTTCATCTGGGTGGTAACCTGCGGGGGACGCTGGTATTTATGAAAGATGTTTCGGAAAGGAAAAGGCTGGAGGAATCGAACCGCAAACGCGTGGAGACTTTTATCAAATTCAGCGGAGAGCTTGAAAACTGGCGCAGTCAGGCGGCATCGTTAAAGAAAGAAGTGAATGGTTTGCTGCTTCAGTTGGGAAAGCCGGTCAAATATTCCGTAGATGAGAAATAATGCAGGAGAAGGGACTTGAACCCCCACGGGTTTTCACCCACAACACCCTGAATGTTGCGCGTCTGCCAGTTTCGCCACTCCTGCCTAATTAAAGTCCGGGCTGTCCACAACGAGGCTGAATTTTATCATATTGCCGCAAAAGAAAGAAAAATAAATTAACGCCTACCTGAAATCAGTGTTAAAATAAAATTAAATTTAGTCGAGGGTGACTGAGATGAAAACTGTTTTAATTGTGGAAGATGACGAAGATTTCCAAGCCCTGTACAAGGACATCCTTATGTCCGAACTCGAGATCGAAATTCTTCAGGCTTTTAACGGTGAAGAAGGGCTTAAAATCATTGATCAAAAAAAGCCCGATTTAATTATCCTCGATATGCTTATGCCGGTCATGGACGGCGAAACTTTTTTCAAGACCCTTCGCCTTGAAAGACAAATCCACGATATTCCCGTGATTATCGCCAGTGTCAATGACCAGGCCGGACGTTCTTTGTCCAAACTCAACAATATAAGGGCGGTTTTTAAAAAACCTTTCGCCTATCATCAGTTTATAGACACGGTCAAGCAAACACTCGGTTTGCCGTAACGGTTTTTTCCTCAAATTCCCTCCGGTTGCAGCGCCGCCACGCGTGTGATAGAATAATTTCCGTTCTTTAATATCTCATGGCAGAACAAAAAGTTACGACAAACCGGCAGGCCCGGTTCAATTACCTGGTTTTTGATAAATTCGAAGCCGGCATTTGCCTGAACGGGTCTGAAGTGAAGTCCATCCGGGAGGGGAGCGTGTCTCTCCAGGATAGTTTTGTCCGTTTCGACAGCGGTGAGGCGTATGTGTTTAATATGCACATCAAGCCTTACGCCTACAGCCGTAATCACGAAGAACCGACCAGGATGCGCAAGCTGCTCCTGAACCGGGCTGAAATCGACAAACTCGAGGGACGCGTCACTAAAAAGGGATTCACCTGCATTCCTCTTTCGCTCTATTTTAACAAGCGGGGGAGAGTGAAAATTGAGATAGCTCTTTGTCAAAGCAAAAAGCTCCACGATAAGCGTGAAGCTCTGAAAAAGCGCGATGATTTGAGAGAAATGGATCGCGCCATGAAACGCCGTAGCAAACCCAAGTGATAAGGAAGCCCTAATGCTTTTGGAAAACAAAGCATTAGGGCTGCTCCTAAAAAGCAGTCGCTGGGGGCGAATAGATTCGACAGGGCAGAATACTTCGGCTGGGAGCAGGCAGAGGTTGCAAGGCGGCCTCTTAAAAAACCTTGCACAATGATAAGTGCCGATAACATCGCACTTGACAGAGTGATGGACGGAGCTGTTGTTACTCCGAACTTCGCGCCTGTCGCACTCGCTGCTTAATCGCAGCGACATCTTCTTGGTCCGCGTCCGCGGGATCTTGAAGGTGACGACTAGCGGGCTGGCTTAACGGTTTTCCTCTCCGTCCGTTAAGTAAGATTCAGAAGAGGCCGCTTCGGTTCATCCTTTTCATGGGAGGGGCCGGGGTCAGAACAAAACATGAAATAAGCCTGTAGCGCCTACCGCAAGGTTTTCCTTGGACGAGGGTGCAATTCCCTCCGCCTCCACCATTTTTATAACTAGCCCCGGGATAATATTCCGGGGCTAGTTATTTCGCAGCCATCAGATATTGCGTCCATACCGTATACCCGATATAATGATTTTTAATCAACAGGACAGATGATGAATCATATCAATTTATTTGGCATCGCCATTCCTTTCTGGCTTTATGCCGCTGGTATTTATACTGTCTGGGTCGTTATTTTTTTGTTGGCAAAAAGAATTTTGTTTCGCTGGATAGAGACATTCACGAACAAAACTTCCAGCCGCATTGACGACATCCTTGTCGACAGTATCAAGTTTCCGCTGAATCTCCTCATTCTTTTCTCAGGCATAGGTGTTTGCCGCACCTTGATTCCCACCAACGGCTTGGAAGAATTCCGTGCGCTTTGTCTCGTTCTGTTTAAGCTCGGCATGGTGGTGGCCTTGATTTTATTTTTGGATCGACTGGTGAGGAGTTTCTTAAAGGAATATGGAAGCCGCATTGACTTGCTGCGTTCTTCGGGAGGCTTCATTCAGGGCATTATCCGTTTTGTTTTTCTGGGAATCGGGTTGCTGTTCCTTCTGGACGCTTTGGGAATATCCATCACGCCGGTTTGGGCTTCTCTCGGGATAGGCTCACTCGCCGTAGCCATGGGATTGCAGCCGACACTTGAGAATTTGTTCGCAGGCGTTCAAATTATCACGGACGGCATGGTGCGGATAGGACAATTTGTCCGTCTGGATTCCGGGGAACAGGGGTATGTGGATAAAATCGGTTGGCGATCGACCTGGATCCGCATGCTTCCCAATAATATGGTCATAGTTCCCAACAAGGTTTTGGTCAATCAGCGGGTCATCAATTACTATTATCCGCAGGCTGAAATGGCCGTGCTGATTGAGGTTGGTGTTAGTTATGATTCTGATCTGGCCCGCGTTGAAAAAGTGACGGTGGAAGTGGGCCAGGAGGTATTGAAATCTGTTCCGGGAGGGGTTCCGGAATTTACTCCTTTAATCCGGTATCACACGTTCAGCGATTCAGGTGTTAATTTCACCGTGATTCTCAGAGCCAGAGAATTTGTGGACCAATACCTGCTCAAGCATGAATTTATCAAGCGTTTGCACGTGCGCTATAAACAGGAAGGCATTGTTATTCCGTTTCCGATCAGAACGCTTGATTTGAAGCCGGAAACCGCGCAATGGCTAAAGACCACATTGAAAGGATAGTTGGATTCCGCGCGCAATGGAGGATGTGGCCTTTTTCTCCCGTTTATGCCGAAACTTTGTTCCATGAATGCCACAAAGTCCGGGCATCAGAACTGGGTGCCTACCACTTGATACAGTTAAAGCTGAGAGCCAAAAATGACGAATCCGTAGGGAAAGGAGATTACCCCTATGGACAACGTAAAACAGGCACTAAAGGAAGAAATGGCACGGAAAATCCAGAAAGGTCTGGATGAAATCATGTCGCGACCGCTTGGCAATTTGGATCAGATGGAAGAAGCGGTAGGCAAACTGAAAGCGGAATTGGGGCGAGAGACTCTGGAGAGATTGATTGCGTTAAAAAAACTCTGAAGACGACGGATTAAGGTCAAGTTGTCCGCATTGCAAGATCGCCTTGGCAAAAGAGCGAGAGGTAAGACGGCACGTAGATACGACAGAGGGATATGTGGGTTACGGTCGAATGCGCTACAAGTGCCGTAAATGTGACAAGGGCTATTATCCGCTCGATTTAAGTCTGGAGTTAAGCGCCCGTTCACGCATGAGCCGGAGGAAAGAAAGATTGTTAGCTCGTCTCGCAGCAAGGCTTCCCTATGAAGAAGCCAAAGCCGTTTATGAAGATCTCAGTTATCAAAAGACCGGGAGCATGACGATTCATCGGACAGCTCAAGCTCTTGGCCAAGAACTCCGAAAAACCCCTCCGGCCGTGGCGTTGGCAGGCAAGCAGGATAAAATGCATGTAACCGCAGACGGCGCCATGATCCATATTCGTGGGGAAGGTTGGAAGGAAGCCCTTGTTGGGGCTGTCTACGATGTGGATAAATCTCGCGAAGCGACACAGATAGTTTATGCGGCGCGATTAGGAAACCGGGAGGCCCTGGGGCATGATCTTTACCGTCTTGCGGGACAACCGGAATCGCAGGAGAGTCAAGGGATGGCGTTTGTGGCTGACGGAGCGAACTGGCTTGACGAAATCAAGGATCTGCAATTTCCTCTTGCGACCCGCATTATCGATCAGTGGCATGCGCGGGAATATCTGTGGAATCTGTCCAATGAGTTTTATGAACAAGGAACCTGGAAGGCTCAAGGTTGGGCAAAAGAAAAGATCCAACTTTTAAAGAGGAATAAGCAGCGAAGCCTAAAGCTGGCGTTTTGCAGAATGGATCCGAAGACGAAGAAACAGCGAGAGATATTGTCCAATACCAGACGATACTTTGGAAATCATGGACACCAGATGAACTACCCTCTCTACCAGAGAATGGGTTTTCATATAGGTTCCGGAGTGGTTGAGGGAGCTTGCAAACATGTGATTCAATCGAGATTTAAACGTGCCGGAATGCGCTGGTCGTGGCCTGGCGCTGAGAATCTCCTGGCTTTAAGAAGTCTCCACATTAATGACAAGTGGGAGCTACTTCAAAACTATCAACGAAATTAACTGTATGGAGTGGTAGGCACCCTTAGGAGGGGAGATTA
>ASOC01000114.1 GCA_000405945.1 Candidatus Omnitrophus fodinae SCGC AAA011-A17 | reverse complement strand
AAATGGATTTCAAAAAGGGAACCGCGATTCTTGATTCCCGCATGATGCAAACACTCCTGGGTTCTTACATGGAACTGATCAACGCGCGCCAGTCTTATGCTGGGCGTTTTTTATCTCAATTTGGGAAAGGATTTTGAGGCCCTGAAGGCCTGGAAAGCCGCGCGTGATCTTGACAGCAAAAATCCCCAAATCCATTTTGATATAGGCACGTTATATTACAAAGCGGACCGGTATGATGAAGCGATTCGGGAATTGGGACAGGCGGTGGGGGGCATGATTTATCCCAGCCAGAAACCCAATAAAGTAATAGCGCTCCGCATGCTTGGCGCCGCCTATTTTCAAAAAGGAAATTACAACGCGGCTCAGAACGTGTGGACAAGGGCCTTAGCCTCTGATCCGGGGAATACGGAGATTTTGGCGGATTTGGGGGCTTTGAAAATCAATTCCGGCCAAGCCTCCCAGGCCGTGGATGATTTTTTGCGTGTTTTAAGGAAAGACCCTGATAATATCAAGGCGCTGAGCTATCTCGGGCTGGCATACTTTCAAACCGGAAAAATGGCGCAAGCGCTCGAATATCTGAAAAAAGCGGAGGTGCTTATGAACCGGAGGAACGTGTCCGCCGGCATGGACCCCGGGCAGAAAGCCGAAATCCGTAAAACCCTTGGCCAGATTTATCTCAAAATGAATAATCCCGAAGCGGCCGTGAGCCAGTTAGAGGAAGCCTGCCGTTCCAATGGAACTCCGGATTGTCATAAAATGCTCGGCGAAGTCTATTTTCAGCTCGGAAAATGGGACCAGGCCGTGAGTGAATTGGCGGCCGTGCTTCAGATCCGGAGACAGGATCCTGATCTTTACGGAATGCTGGGAGTGGCGCTGGTGCAGAAAGGAGATTTTCAGCGCGCCTTGTCTGTTTTTAACGAGGGACTGCAACATATCACGGACCGCAAAACCAAATCCGTTTTTCATAAAAATATGGGATATATATTCGTAAACGTTAAAAGCTGGGACTTGGCCGAAAAGGAATTCCGGACTTCGATCCAGGATGATTGGAAAAGCGCGGAAAGCCATTTCGGTCTTGCCCTCGTGTATCTTCAGAAAAATGATGCGGGCAACGCCAAGTCTTCTTTGCGCACGGTGCTGCAATTAAACCCTTCGCACAAGGAAGCCAGGGAGATTTTAGGGCGATTAGGTTAAAAAGGAGAACTTCGATGCGAGACGTTCTGGTAAAAACGATTATGATATCCAAAGCGGTTACGGTAGGCGTGGAGGACAAGTTCAGCCGAGTGATGGAAAAAATGAGGGACTATAAAATCAGGCATCTTCCCGTGATTGATGAGGGCGGGAGATTGGTGGGCATGATAACGCAGCGTGATCTTCTTCATGCCATGCCGCCACGCAGAAATGAGGAAGGCGAGGAATATTACGATGAAGAACAGCTGGACCGTTTTATTTTGAAGCGCGTGATGACGCATGACCCTGTTTGCGTGGGGCCTGACGAAAGTCTTGCCCGTGTGGTTGATATCATGGTCCGGAACAAATACGGCTGTATCCCCGTAGTGGCGCCGGACAAAACCCTTGTGGGTGTGGTGACTCAAATCGACGTTTTAAAATATTTGGCGCAGTGGCTGATGAAAGACGGATGACGACGCATGGATCGGATTAAAAATCACCTGAATCTCTTAAGGGTTTTGATGCGCATGCATCTTCGCTCCAGCGATTACCGCACTTTTTTGGGCGCTTTGTGGAGCCTGGCCGGGCCGCTTCTCACTTTCGGGGTTTTTTATTTTATTTTCATTGACCGTTTTGGCCGGGGAATCACTCTTTTTTCCCTCAAACTTCTCACCGGTGTCATTGTGATTCAATTTTTTATGGCTGTGATTCAAATCACCATGAACGCCATGAGGCAAAGCCGCGACGTGGTGGTGGACAGCCTGACTCCGTCGGAAGTGTTTCTGGCCGCGCCTCTGGTGGTTCCTTTGCTCAAATTTATCGTTGAAATCGGCTTATGCCTGGTTTTGGCCGCTTTTTCCGGGTGAGCATAATAATGGCCCGGTTCTGCGGGTCAAAACGGGTGGGAATTTGCCGGTCCACCACGGCAGACATGATCGTGTCATCACCCGCGTGCACAGCGCCGAAAATGTGCGCCAATTCATGGACCATCACGGTTTCTTCCTGGATTGTGTACAGTCGGTTAAACGGGTAACGCATGACCAGATAGCCTGAAAAAGGCCTGGCCCTGCCAAGCACGTGTAAATCCTTCATCTGTTCCGCGGAAGGAATTTCTTCAAGCCGGGTAAGTCCTATCACAATATCCGTTTCTTCGAGCGGGAACCGGCTTTTAAGATCCTCCATCAGAGAGTCCATGTCGGCTTCCTGGTCATTCAGATTCCAGTCCCAGTAAACCACGGGCTTGAATTTTAATTTGAATTCCGTGTTAAATATTTTGGAGGCATAAGCAAGCCTCCTTTCAAATTCACCCTTCCAGTTATGAAGGGTCTTGAAATTAGAAGAAACGGCCACGCCCACGCGAATCTCCCGGGGAATCACGAGAGCCGCACCGGCGTCGGTGACAAAGCCAATAAGAATGAGCAGCAAGACAGCGGCTCGTTTTGGCATCATGGCTTAAAACGGTTGATTAGTAAAACCCAAACCGCTATAAAAAAATCCCTGGCTTTGATTTTTTTGCCTTCACTGGCGGTTCTTCCGTGATAGCTGATGGGCAATTCCTGAATTTTGATCTTCTTTTTTAACAATTGGCTGGTGATTTCCGGCTCAAAATCAAAACGCCGCGCGCTTAGCGAAAGTTCTTTAAGAATGCTCACGCGCATGAGCTTATAGCAGGTTTCCATGTCCGTCAGGCGGGACCCGTATAAAACATTGGTGAGAAAAGTCAAAAAATGATTGGCAATGCAATTAGCCCAAGCCATGCCCTGTGGCCGCAATGCTCCCAAAAAGCGGCTTCCGTAAATAACATCAGCCCGGCCGGCCAGAATTGGCTGCATCAGGCTTGGAATTTCCACCGGGTCATATTCAAAATCAGCGTCCTGGACCACCACAATATCCCCGGTCACATTCTGAAACCCTTGCTGCAGCGAATACCCCTTGCCGCGGTTCGCATCATTCCGGAAAAGACGTATCTTTTTGGACAAATCGCGTTCGTTAAGAAGCTTGGCAATGCGGTAAGTTCTGTCTTTGCTCGAGTCATCGACAATGATGACTTCGAAGTCTATTGGAAAAGGGATGGCCAGAATTTTCTCCACCAAACGGCGTATGGTCTTGGCCTCGTTGTAAGCGGGAATAATGATGGAAAGTTTGCTCATATTGGCATATTATCGGTCACAGATGCGTAATCTGAAAGGATTAAGGTCTGAAAATAATTCGAGCGACAGCAGTCAATCTCTTATCTGATGAATAGCCATTTTACACCCCCGGAGGAAAAAACCAACGCTTTTTCGCTTTTCAGAACGCCTTTCATCATAACCGCCTGCGCCCTATCAGTCATTCTGGCTTTTCTGAGTTTTGATTACGGCATTACCTGGGATGAGTGGATCCAAAATCATTACGGCCGGCTGATACTAAGATATTTTATGAGCTGGGGACAATCAAAAAACTGTCTCACCGATATTCCGAGTCAATATTTATACGGCGGTCTTTTTGACACCTTTTGCAATGCCGTTTATGTTTTACTCTTTTCATTGGGAAGAATCCGTCAATACGTCCAGTATCAGCCCATCTTTGATATTGCCCTCCCGCATCTTTTTGACACCCGGCATGTGATCAACTCGCTTTTCGGTTTTGCGGCCATCCTTTGGACCGGACTTTTAGCCCGAAAAATTGCCGGGTGGCGGGCAGGATTCATCGCCTTGATTCTTCTCTCCCTCTCGCCTCGTTTCTTCGGAAACAGCATGAATAATCCCAAAGACATCCCCTTTGCCGCAGCCTACATCTTTTCCATTTACTATCTGGTAAGTTTTCTTCTGGAGCTTCCCAGACCGCGCCTGCGAACCGCACTATTTCTCGCACTGGGTATCGCGCTCACGATTAACATCAAGATCGGCGGAATTTTAATCTTATGCTACCTCTATTTTTTTACGGCCGTTCATACCGGATGGGGCCTGCTGCGAAAGAATAAAATACAGTGGGTTTATCTGGCGGGACTTTTATCTTTAATTTCCGTGACCGGATATCTGGGGGGCATGATCTTTTGGCCCTATGGGCTTGAGAACCCAATGAAAAATCCCTTTCTAGCCCTTAAGACATTGACGCAATTCACAAGCGCTAAAGGTTCCCTCTTGTTTGAAGGCCGGCAAATTCTTTATGGGCAAACTCCCTGGTATTATCTTCCGAAATGGATTGTGATCACCACTCCCTTCTCTGTATTGACCGGACTATGTCTCTTTGCAGTCACGGTGACCGGTTTCATAAAAAAAATCTCAATCAAAACCGCAGCCGTCGTTGCATTCTCGGCTTTTTTCCCGTTGTTTCATATCATTTATCAAAAATCCGTCGTGTATGACAGCTGGCGTCATGTACTCTTTATCTACCCCCCTCTTGTGGTGTTTGCCGCACTCGGATGGGATTTTTTGTTTTCAGCTCTCAAATCCAAAACCGCGAAGACAGCGGGGACGGCTGTTTTCTGCCTGTTACTTTCTTTCCCTTTGGCCTGGATGATACGCAACCATCCGAACGAATATGTTTATTTCAACCATTGGGTGGGCGGGGTCCGGGGCGCATTTGGAAACTATGAAACGGATTATTGGGGTAATAGCTTGCGCGCGGCCTCTGAATGGCTGGCCTCTGACTTCTACAAATCAGGCATCCAACGGCCCGTTGTGATCCGCAGCGACGGAGAGGTGATTTCTTCCGCCTATTATTTAGCCAAGCTCCTTGGCCAGAATTTTATCATTTACGGTCCCAATACAAATCATTGGGATTATTATCTTTCGCTGTCACGTAACATCGCCCCAGATAAACTCAAAAATGGCGAATGGCCGCCGCAAGGTACCGTGCATACCATCGACGCGGACGGGGTTCCTCTTTGCGCTATTGTCAAGGGACGGCTCCACTTCGTTCCGCCGCCACCTGCCCTTGCGCTTCGCGCAAGGACTGGTACTGCTCCGGTTCCCCCGGGCAAGCCCGGGGCCAC
>ASOC01000113.1 GCA_000405945.1 Candidatus Omnitrophus fodinae SCGC AAA011-A17 | reverse complement strand
TGTTTAGCAAAAGATTCTTTTTATTCCAATAATAAAATGAAGCAAACTCTTAGGGCAGGGACTGGTTCATGATTAAAAGCAGTTATTCAATAACCTCGAAAGTAGTTGCCTTACTCACCGTATTTATATTTTGCGCGACAAATCTTACCTACGCGCAAGGCCCTTTGCAGGTGCCGCTTCCCGCGGACCAGAAATTAAGTTTGCCTATCCCTGAACATTTGAATATCCCCGACGACATCGGAAGCATTCAGGAAGAATATCAATCGGAAAAGAAAGGCCCTTTTGTTGTTTTTATCCAGGACGCGCACGTGATCGTGGACGCGCAGTCGAATATCGAAAATCTTATCCGCCATTTGCAGACGAAATACGGGATTAGTCTTGTGGCTTTGGAAGGCGGCAAGGGGAAAATGGATCCCACGCTACTGCGCACTTTTCCTGACGGAAACATTAAAAAACGCGTGATGGACGGTTATCTTGCCCGCGGCGAAGTGACGGGCGGCGAATTGTCCGCGGTGCTGAATGAGAAGGAGGCCAAGTATTTCGGCATTGAGGATTGGAAATTGTACGAAGAGAATTACGTGGCGTTTTTGCGCGCCATGCAGAGAAAAGAGATGATGCTCGCGGAATTGGAAGAGAAGAAGCAAGGCTTGGATGAACAGCGGAAAACGGTTTATTCCGAGGCGCATAACGAGTTTCATACTCATGTGCAGGCGTTTCGTGAGGAGAAAGAGCATTTGATGACCCTGTTGCAGTATTTGAAAAGTGTGGACAGTGCCCAATCCATGGCTGACGAAAAAAATTCTGAACAGCCCCGCGGGATTGGCGCGAAGGACAAATACCCCCATCTTTGGGTGCTTTACAAATCAATAGACAAGGATTCCAAGATAGACCGCGGGTCAATCAGCATCGAGATTAAGCAGCTGGCCGCGCGCATCCAAAAGAAGCACGGGAGGGGCATGGCTAAAGAACAGACCATGGAGTGGAACAGCAAATACCAGGATTTTGTCACCGGGCGTTTGGATGAGGGCACCTATTTAAAGTATGTGCTCAAGGTTGCAGGTGAATTGAATGAGCCCGTGGAATTGACGGCCGGCATGCGTGAATTGCTGGGTCATGTGGAAACCATGGCCACGATCAAGGGCACGAAAATGTTTTCCGAACTCGAAGAGTTTATCAATGACCTTGAAGAAGGAATGATGAAAAGTGACGAGGAGAGGAAAGTATCGGAAACATATAAACGGCTGTTGATCATGAAGGACTTGGCCGGATTGGAGCTATCACGAGAAAAGCTTGAAAAAATGCAGTCGGATGTGAAAGCGTATTTGGGGCTTTTGAGGCGTCCGGGGCTGGCGGATTCCGCGCTTGAGTTTTACCGTTTGGCGGTGGAGAGGGACCGTGCGTTGCAACGGAATTTGCTTGATTTGATGAAGCGCGAGGGCGAACAGTCGGCCATTGTGCTGGCCGGAGGATTCCACACCGAGGGCTTCGCGAAAGGATTGAAGGAGGAAGGCTGTTCTTATGTTTTGGTAACGCCGCGCATCAATTCGCTGAAAGGCCATGAGTTGTATGAAGAGGTGATGAAGGGGAAGTTGTCGTACAAAGACATGATCAAGACCACGTTTTATGACGCGTTCATGAGGCATTCGAGCATGAAGCTGGTGGCGGAGCTGAATGAGAGGGATTTCCGGAAAGTGGTGAAAGAGTGGCGCGACGGAGTGATCAGGAAATTGGCGGAAGAAGGTCGCACGGCAGAAGCCGGAGAATACACCAAGTACATCGACTTGCTGATGAAAGTTTACATTGAGAAGTACGGCGTGGAGGCGTTGACGAGCAAGAGCAAAGAGGAAGTGCTGAAGGATATTGAAAAGGCGTTGAGTGACTACGAGGAAAAGACATTGAACGGGATGTGGGAGAGATTTGAAGGCACGCTGAAGCGGTTCACGGAAGGCGCTCAAGGATTGATAGACAGGAAAGAAGTGAGTGTGGAAAGTGTAGGTGCATTGTTGCGAGCGGCAACAATGCCGGGTGAATTGGCGGCGGGCGGCCGCTTGGACAGCCGGCAACTTGAGGCAGCAAGTCCTGTTGAACAGACCGCGGTGAAAGCTTCAAAGCTTGCCACCGTGACCGCAATCCTTGGTGGGCTAACTGCGGATGAAACAAAGCATATTATTCGGTTGGCCGGCGATGTTTCTGCGGAGGGCGTGGGCCTTAGCGCTCCATTAGAGAATTGGACTGCGCAGGCGGCAGAAGAGGTGGCGCAGCAGTTTTTTACGGAAAAAGTGAAAAGTGTTGCTATCGAGTCCATTTCCAGGGAAAGGATCGAAAAGTTTGCTGGCGAGGTTGATCAAGTGGTGGCTGGCGCCTTGGAGTCGGTGGCTGGAATAACAAGTCAAGTGCCTGCGGAGGTGCGAACGATTACGGAGGCGGAAACCAGCCCTGAAGTTAAGGCGGGATTAAGTAAAAAGTTGACTGGTGGGATTCAAGCAGCAACGGGATTGACTAAAGAGGAAACTTATGTAGCAGTCAAGGAAGCGTTCGATCGCCGGCAGGAGCAACGTGATACTGCGCAACCCGCCAACCTCGCCACCGCCAAGTCAGCAGGAGAGGAAAATAGGGCGACGGCTTTGAACGCGACGTTGCCTGCTATCGTTGCGCTGTTGGGCGGTGAAAAAGGAGCAGATGGCAAAATGAAAATGATTGCCAGCGTATTTCAAGCCCTTGCTGGAATTGATAAGTCTATACAAACCGCGGCTGAAACGCCAGGTGCCAATTTTAATTTAGAGACTCAGCTTATGAATTGGGGTATTCCTGCGGAGAACATGAATGATTTGAGCATCGGATTACGATCCGTTGCCGAGATTGTGAAAAAGAATATTCCCGATGTGTCTCTGGCCGAGTTAAGGATGCTGATCAATGTCGCCTTGCACGCTGCTACGGCGAAGAGAGAATCGTTGAGAGAAGCCGCGCTTCTGAATGCAGTAGCTGCAATAGCGGCAGAGCTGAATTCTGTGAAACAACCAGGGATAAAGAAATATGATGAAAAGCTGCTTGGTATGCTTGAAGTTTTGGTAAACCCAGAAGGCGGGATTCCAGAACAGGGGGATACAGATAATCGGATAAAGTTTGAAGTGGGTATTTCTAACGAGCTCCAAAATAAAGAAACAGACCCTAATGGTCTGGCTGCGGATGCGTGGAACTTGATTCGCATAATAGTTGAGCGAGCAGTCGCAGACCAGATAGGGGGAGTAAACATGACCCTTGTTGCAACGCAGATCCAAAGAGCGCTTGGTGAAGTAGATGCAAAGAGGGAGGTAGCGGATGCTACGGCGGCGGAGAAACGTGCTGCGGCTGAAGAGGCGGCGAATCGTGCTGCAGATGAGAAGGCGGCGGCGGCACAGCTCGCGGCGGATCAGGAGTGGGAGGAGCGCAAGGAAAAAGATGCCTTACGTAAGAGGCAACTGGAGGCTTTGAAAGATGAAGTTTTAACGCTATTGACAAATGAAGATCCATATCCTCGAGACCGATTTGATAATCTTTTGGATTTGGTAGTTTTAGACAAGACTGCGTTAGAAAAAGCAGTGAACGGGAAATTTGAAAGTGTCGCTAAATCAGCATTTGATCCTGTCCGGCAATTGGTACGGGAAAAAGTGCCCGATGCTACGGATAAAGAAATCGCGGAATTCGTCGCCACGTTTTATGGTGAAGCTGAAGCACGTCGTGAAAAAGCAGCTGCGGAGAAAGAGGCTGCGCGTCTAGCTGATTTGGGTGCGTTGGTGCCCGTGGTTGAGCGTATATTAAAAGAAGACCGTTATTTTGAAGGCAGTCGTGATAATAATCCGGCACTTGGTTATCTCGACGACATAGTTAAGGAGTACAAAAAAGGGGCGGCTTTATTCTATGAATTGACTAAAACTACTAATACGACAGGTAACGGGTTTAATTTGATTAAGCGCGAGTTGAACAAGGACCCAAACTCTAAGGACCTGAAGCTCGAGGAGATTGCCTACGTGATCGGACGAGCATTACCCCCCGCCAAAGGCCCCACCGCCAAATCGATTGGGGACCCGGAGAAGAAGATTTACGAGGCTATGACTGAGTTTATTAACTATGACAAATATGGCGATGAGGGCGCAGTGACGGCTTTGATAACTCGACTTAAAGCCATTGGAGCGGCTATTGATGCCAATAAAAGAAAATTTGAATGGGGATGAACGTGAGGTAGTAGAGAAGAGGAGGCGTTTCAGCATAAAGATTGGCGATGTTCTCAAGAAACTGCCTGAAAAGATTAGTGATGCAGTTCTCGGTAACTTGCTGAATCAGCTCGTAGACACGGCCGTTAAAGTTGATGCCAAATACTTCAACTCAGAAAAAGGTTTTGCCAGGGAGGCGTGTGGCGCTATTATTCGGGGATTGGTTGCTAATCTTTTAAAAAAGCACGGCGCGGAGACAGACATGCAATTGGAGAAGGGGTTACGACGCTGGCTTCTTGGGGAGGCAGACACGAAAGCCTTGCAGACCGCGATTGCTGAAGCGAATAATGCGACTTTAGCGGAATTAAAATCTAAAATTGAAACCCCCGCCAAAGCTCCCACCGCCGCGGCGCTGGGAGCGAAAGGTGTACTTTTCGGTGATATGGCTATGGTTGGTGTGGCGGCTGCCGTTCCATTTGCCGGTATTGGCCTTATGATTGCCGTAAATTTAGGTACCCCTTTGGAGCTGACCGTGGCTATCACCGTCCCTGTCTTATACGCTACTGCAATTGCATTGGCGTTTGGTGCTGACAAGATCCGCAACTACTTCCGTGGGGGGAAAGTGGCTAAGGAGAAACCCGTACCACCTGCTATTAAAGTAGCGAAGCGACCGGCCGTCACTAAAGTTTCATTATTATTTAAAAATGTTTCTGAATAACTTTGGCGGCTTCCTGAAGTTTGAATTCGGCCTGCTTATAATCACCGCGTGTGAGGAATTGCATGCCCTGAAGATAATCAGGATTATCGGAATCGCTGGCTAAGAGAATCTGCGGGGAAAATACCCACAGAAGCAAAAAAAGAATACTCCTGCGCTTCACGCAGAAAACACCCCCCAGGTTTTTTTGATCCGTTTGGGCAGAGTTTTGGAGAGAAATGCCCTCATCTCGTCAAGCCACTTCAGGCGATCTCGTGTTGACAAGGCCG
>ASOC01000112.1 GCA_000405945.1 Candidatus Omnitrophus fodinae SCGC AAA011-A17 | reverse complement strand
GGGGCATCCTCCGCTGTTGAACCGGAATTTTTTTCCGTTTCGCCGCCTAAACGAGTGCCGTGAGGCACCGCAGTGCAAGCAGTCCCGCGCGGCTGGCGCGGGAACACGTAAAGAGCGCACCTGAAAGTATAAAATGTGCTGATCTTCCAAGTGTTTGCCGTCAAGCACTTTAAAGAAATGTCCGGCAAGCTTCCGAGGAAAAAACCTCGGCAGCACCTGATCAGAGCGTCTTTGATCTTAAAAGGAATGGCTTCTTAACTGCAGGTTTATTTTAATTTTTCGCGAGCAAACTTTGGAATTCCTGCTCCAGGCCTTCCATGATTTTCTCAAAGGCCTTTTCGTAAGTTTCCCCCTGGCCGTCAATAATAGTGGAAACTTTGAGAACTCTCACCTTGGAAGGCACGGCGGTGTAGGTGTTGCGGAGATAATGATAACCTTCTTCGGACACGGCCACCAGAACGTCGGCCTTGCCGAGCAGTTCATCATTCACGGCCTGCACCCGGGAATCACCACTCACGGGGATATTTCTTTTTTTAAGAACCTTGATCGCCCCCCCGTCCTGCTTGATTCCCTTGGAAACCATCAACCCGGCCAATTGCACGTTAACGCGGCCGCCAAGTTTAAGCTCATTCAGTCTTTTTTTAAAGTAAGCGTATGTCATGAGACCTCGGGACTGACCGTCATTGGAAACAATCAAATAATTCATCATTGAAAATCTCCTCTGAACTTATTCGACTGGAATGGTTTTGGCTTCAGCCGCCGGCTGCGGAGTTTGTTTCATCGCTTCCACAGTCAAAACACCGTTTTCATACTTTGCCTTCATCGTGTCTTCTTTGACAGACGCCGGAAGCTTGAAAGTACGCTTAAAGCTGCCGGTGAACCGCTCCTGGCTGTATACCTTCCGGCCCTTTTCGTCTTTCCTTTCTTCAGATTGACTCTTTCTCTCGCCGCTCACGGTCAACAAATCGCTTTTCAGCGTGACCTTGATATCGTCCTTATTAATGCCCGGCAAGTCCAGGGTGATGACGAGCTTATCAGTTTGATCTTCCACATTGGCCGGAGGCTGGAAAGGCCGGTCCGGGAACAAATAATCCTGGGGAGAACGCTTCATGGCCTGCGGCAGGCCTTTTTCAAAAAATTCCTGGACACGGGCACGCATGGCCTCCATCTCCGCGTTAGGATCAGCCGCTTCACCCGGCGCGTCCGCTGAAGCATCCGAATCCACTTTCACGTCGATTTTGCGTACCGTGGTCTCCTGTTTCTGTTTATCGGCCGCGTAAAGCGTGCCGCTGCAAGTGAATGAAAGAATTAAAAAAATAAAAAATGACTTTTCCATTTCAGACCTCCTCACTTTTGAAACCTTTTAAACCGCGCATTCTCCCTTGCCTGCTTTGAGATGAAACTCCGCGTCGTCGCCCCAGTCCATGAAAGCCTTGGGATCCGCGGCGTAATTTTGAAGAACTGTAAACTCCTGCAGCGCGGCCTTGATGGCTTCCGCACCGGTGCGGTTGATAAACGCCTCAAGCCCCTCGTTTTCACCCGCCCTTTTTTCCCGGTAAACCGTAAGCAATTTCTTGACCGCTGCCGGAACTTTGCTGGCCGGAATCTTGAGAATATTTTTCCCGAACACGGCTTTTCCCTCGGCCGCTGAACCGCCCAGCATCATTTGATAATGCGGCACGGCATGGCCTTCGATATTCCTGGCCGATCCGAAAAAACCGATGGTGGCGATATGGTGCTGTCCGCAAGAGTTCGGGCACCCCGATATTTTGATAGTCGTGTCTTTCAAATCCGAAATCTGGCGCAGTCCGTTCTGGAAGAGCTTGTCCAGTTCCGAGGCCAGGCCGCGGGACTTGGTAACCGCGATATTGCAGGTGTCGGCACCCGGGCAGCGGGTGATATCGATAAAATGCTCGGCGCCGGCCGCTGCCAAGCCTATCTTTTTCAATCCGTCGTAAACCGAGCCCAGCGCGCTTTCATGCACCCAGCGGATTAGCAGGTTTTGCGCGATGGTGGTCCGCATCCGGCCTTCCGCGTATTGGCGGGCTATTTGCGCGACGCCCTTCATCTGCGGCACGTTCAAGTCTCCCAACGGACAGCGCACATGCACCGCGAAATAGCCTTTTTGCTTCTGCGGAAATAAATTGGTCGCTTTCCAGTGTTCAAATTCGGGGTCCGCGGAAAAATCTTTTCCCTTCTCAACTTTGGAAGGCGCTTTTTCTTCCGCTTCTTGAATCCTGAAATTGGCCAGGCCCGAAGCGGTTCCCAAAACCGTCTTTCTTTCCGCGAGCACCAGGGCTTTGAAATCTTCGGAGCCCATTTTCTGAATTAAAAATTTGATTCTCGCGCGGTTTCGCTCCTTGCGCTCTCCCAGACGGTCAAAAATGCGGATAATGGCCTCGGCCGTGGGCAGCAACAAATCAACAGGCGTGAAAGGCTCGAGCAATTCCGCGCAGCGAGGGGCAGTGCCTAGGCCGCCTCCGATATAAAGGCGGAACCCCTTTTCCATTTTGCCGTTTTGCTCTCGGACGGCCGCCACGGCGCCGAAATCATGAATGGCTGTCTTGGCGTGGTCTTCGATACATCCCTCAAAGGCTATCTTGAATTTTCTCGGCAAATTCTGAGCCAGAGGATTTCTTAAGAAAAAATTCACCGCGGCCTCGGCATAAGGCGTGACGTCAAAAAACTCATTGGCTGAAATACCGGCATACGGACAAGTGGTCACGTTGCGCACTGTGTTGCCGCAAGCCTCGCGGGTGGTCATGCCGGCCGTGGCCAGAAGTTTTAAAACATCCGGAATTTGTTTTCTTTTGACTTCATGAAATTGGAAATCTTGGCGGGTGGTAACATGCCCGATTTTCTTAGGCGTGAATTCTTCCGCTAACTGCGCCAGCGCTTCCAACTGCTCCGAATTGAGAATGCCCAGCGGAAGCTTGACGCGGACCATTTGCATGTCCGTGGTACCGCGAACACCGTAAATTCCGTTCTCAAGCCTGAAGCGTTGAAACTCCTCAGGGGTGATTTCACCCCGCTCCAGCTTTTCGATTTCCTCAACAAATCGCGTGATTTCCGACTCTACAACGAGACCTGATAGCATGGTTTCTTTTGGTAATCCGTAAGTGGCTTAATTCAAATGAGTTATACAGGAATGCAGAGGTTCTGAAGTCCTGCAGGATTTGATATTACTTTTAATTGAAATGGCTGTCAAGGGATTGCCACCGAGCCAACCGCCGCCAAAGCAACCGGCAGCCGCCGACTGACCAACCGGCTTAATAAAGGTGCCGGCCGCCGTCCACGCGAACGCATTCCCCGGTGATAAACTCTGTCTGCACCAAAAAAAGGACGGTTTTCGCGATTTCCTCCGCGCCTCCCCATTTCCGGAGGGGCGTGGACTGGATCACGGCTTTGATTTCCCGGGCCGTGCTTCCCTGCGGTGGGAGAATAGGCCCGGGCGCGATAGCATTCACCAAAACACGCGGCGCAAACTCAAGGGCCAGCACTTCCGTCAACCCTAAAATTCCGGCCTTGGAAATATAATAAGGAATATAGCCTTTGTACCTGGGCCGCCCGCTTTGCGCCGTCCAGTCCGCGAAATGAATGATTCTGCCGCTGCCGCGCTTTTTCATGAGCCGGAAAGCTTCCAGCGAAAGCCAATAGGCGCTTTTCAAATTACAGCCGAGATTATTTTCCAGGTCTTCAGGCCGGAGTTTCGTGAGCTCCCGTTTTTCATAAATCGAGGCCATATTCACGAGAATATCGAGGCGGCCGAATTTCCGGCGGATTTGATCCATAAGCCGGACAACGTCTTGATTGCAGGATAGATCCGCTTTGACCAGCAGGGTTTCGCATTGGAGGGAACGCACTTTTTTTTCGGCCAATTCCGCGTTTTTCCCGGAATTGCGGTAGGTGAAAACAATACGGCATCCTTTGCGGGCCAGCGTGCAGGCCGTTTCTTCGCCCATGCGGGCGCCTCCCGCGATCAAAGCGACTTTGTTTTTAAGCTCCACGGCTAGCTCCTTTTTGGTGTGTTCTCATCACCCCAGACAAAAACAGCCCTTGAGGTCACTCAAAGATTGTCGAAGGTGATCACATTTTTAATGCCGCCCGGTTTCCCAAGCAGCAAGTCCGCGAACCGCTCAATGGGATAACGGCCGGTAATTAAAGAACGAACCGCGGCCGGCCATTTTGAAACAAAAACTTTTAAATTTCGCACAGCCTCTTCATGCGCAGTCTTACCGGCATTGACGGTCCCATAGACAGCCTGATTTTTCAAAACAAGATTTCTCATCATAAGATCCGTATCAATTTCAATGGGCGGCTTCCGGCCAGGAATGCCGGTGAAAATAAATACCCCGTTCGTCCCCAGCATTTCCAAAACCTCAAAGGCAAGTTTCGAAACTCCGACTGCCTCGTAGACCACGTCAATAGACCCGATATGATCGAAAAGACTTTTTGCGGAGTGAGATTCCGTAGAAATAAACGTCGCCCCGAAAGACTTCGTGAGTAATCCTTTTGTTCCTGTTTCCGAGCCGCGTGAGTAGACGAATGTTTCAAACCCGGCATTCACCAGCACCATCGCGCCGAGAATGCCTACAGGCCCTGCGCCAAGAACAACCGCGCGATGACAAAATTCGGATTTCTTTCCGGGGACAATGGGAGAAGTCCATGGAAGACGGGCTTGAATTTGCAAAAGTTGGGCAAGGGCTTTGACGGCAATCGTAAGCGGCTCGATAAGGACGCCGATATCCCGAAGCTCGCGGGGAACTGGAATCATAAAATTCTCGTCGTCGACAACAAACTCAGTCATAAAACCGTGGACGTCTTTGATACCGCGCTCTTTAAAATCACCCGTATAACAAAAATCCTGCCGGCCGGAACGGCAGGCGAGACAATCCTTATGCTCACAAGGACGGCGAACCATAGACACAACAAGATCGCCAACTTTTAAGTGCGTGACTCCCTTGCCGATTTCAACGACTTCGGCAAGAGATTCATGGCCAATGACTAAATATTCAGAATTTTCAGGAGGGCTTCCATATTGAAACGAGGCGATTTCTTTGTCTGTCCCGCAAACGCCCACATCGAGCATACGCAAGCGTACTTCCGTTGGCTTGCGGATGATGGGAGCGGGGTGATCGATTAATTTCACTTCTCGCTTTTCAGGAAAAACAGCAATAGCTTTCAAAGTATTGACCTTTCGAGGATAAACCCATG
>ASOC01000111.1 GCA_000405945.1 Candidatus Omnitrophus fodinae SCGC AAA011-A17 | reverse complement strand
CTTGCTACTAAAAGGGGACATCTTGACTAGCTACGAACAGGCCAAAATACGCTTTCAGAAGAAGAAACAGCGGCCGGTCATTTTTTTCATAAAACGCCAATCTTCTTGTTTCTGTCTAATGAATGCCTTTTCTAGCCCCTGCCATGACGATTTGTTTCAATTTCATTTTATCTGAACAGACAGTTCGTAAGAGGCTTCAAGATAACATGCTCTATAAAAACATAACAATTTAGAGCAGTCCTTATGACCTGTAAATCCAGGATACGGATGGGGTATTTTGCAGAACCGCGCTTTTATTTATTCACGGGTCGAACGTAGGCACCTTGATAGACGTGATCAAATCCGCCTGATTTTAATTCAAGGAGTTTTTGAAAAGCTTCCGGCCTTTTTTCAAATTTGTCGACACAAACCTGGAAAAATTTTCCGCTGGGAATGATAAAAGCCTTATGGCCTTTCTGTTTTAAGCGCAACACTTCGGTTTCGGCCTGATCTTTGCGGCGGTAAGTGGCAAGTTGTATGGTGAAATTTACGCTTTTAAGCTCAACCTTGGTTTCATCCGCTTGGGGAGTTTCGTTACCGGAAGCAAGAGCCTGAGGTTTATTTTCCAGAGTCTCCGCGACAGACTTGACGGATGATTCCGGCGGAGTCTGCTCTTTCGCGGAAAAGACGGTTTCAAGGGCTTTGGCCTCGGACAAATTCGCTTGCCGGCCGGTTTTAATGCCATGCTCAATGCCTGCGGAATAAATAAAAACCATGGCGGTGATATTGAGAAGCGACCAGAGGATGATTTTATCCAGCGTGAGAACAATCCGGATCCGCTCGAAAAATGACGGCTGCATCTGATTCACGGGGACTGGTTCATTTATTTCAGCTTCTTCGGTTTTTAAGTCCCTAAAAAAATCCCTTTGCATCTAACACCCCTCCTTGCTGTGTTTTTTAACCGCCCGCTTGTTCCAAAGGCATTCAATATTTGATCAATCGTACCCGCGACGGCGGCCAGTAAATCATGATGGCGCGCCCCTTCAGATAAGCCCCCGGCACAAATCCCCAATTCCGGCTGTCGCCGGACTGGGCGCTGTTATCACCCAGCGCGAAAAACTGTCCTTCCGGCACCGTGAATTGCTGCCCTTCCCTTCCATACGGCCAATCGTTCCGGTTGTAATAATAATTTTTGACAATCCCTTCGGGTTCCTCAATCCGCTTTCCGCCTATGTAAACACCGCCGTTTTTAATCTCAACAGTCTCACCGCCGAAAGCAATCAGCCGCTTCACAAAGTCTTTCTTTGTATCGGCAGGATATTTAAAAACAATAATATCTCCCCGGTGCGGCGATTTAAAACGGTAGGTCAGCTTGTCGACCAGGATACGGTCGTTTTCCATAAACGTCGGTTTCATCGAGCCGGTCGGGATTTTAAAGGCCTGGACAAAAAAGGTGCGGATAAAAAGCGCCAAAACCAAGGCGATAAGAATGGGTTCGCCCCAGTTTTTCCATTTGGCGTAAAGCCATTGTCTGCGGTCGGTACGGAAAAGATTAATGTCTTCCAGAATTTTTTTCCAGTAAATCACGATCAGTGCCAGCCCCACTGCTCCGTAAATCAAAACCTTTCTCAAGATTTCCATTAATCCACCTTCAGAATGGAAATAAACGCTTCCTGCGGCAAATCCACCCGGCCCACTTTTTTCATACGTTTTTTGCCCTCTTTTTGTTTATCCCAAAGTTTACGTTTGCGCGTGATATCGCCTCCGTAGCATTTGGCGGTCACGTCCTTGCGCATGGCGCTGATGGTTTCGCGGGCGATAATCGCGGAACCGATTGCGGCCTGAATGGCGACCTCAAACATCTGCCTGGGTATCACTTCCCGTAGCTTTGCCACCAGCTGCTTTCCGCGGAACCTGGCGTTTTCCTTGATCACAATCGAGGAAAGCGCGTCCACCTTATCACCGTTGATCAGAATATCTAATCGAACCAGTTCCGCTTTTCTGTAGCCTATAAAATCATAAGTGAGTGACCCGTATCCGCGCGTCATGGACTTAACTTTGTCGTAAAAATCAACCAGCACCTCGGCGAACGGCAGTTCGTAAAGCAAAAGAACGCGGTTGGTGTCGAGATATTCCGTACTCTTGTAAATCCCTCTTTTGTCTTGGCACATCTGCATGATAGCGCCCATGGAATCGGAAGGCACAATCACCTTGGCCCGGATAAACGGCTCGTCAAGCGAGGCAATCTCCTGCGGTGGCGGAAGTTTGGTGGGATTGTCCAGCAAAAAGGATTCGCCCGTTGTTTTAATGACACGGTAAACCACGTTAGGAGCCGTGGCCAGAAGTTCGAGGTCGAATTCCCTTTCCAGCCGCTCCTGAATAATATCCATGTGAAGGAGACCGAGAAATCCGCAGCGGTAACCGAAGCCCAATGAAGCCGACGTCTCCGGCTCATAGACAAAAGAAGCGTCATTCAACCGGAGTTTGTCCAGCGCGTCGCGCAAGATAGCGTAATCCCGGGTATTGATGGGGAAAAGACCGCAAAACACCATGGGCTGCACTTCCTTGTAGCCCGGAAGAGGTTCCGCGGCAGGCGCCTTTTCATGGGTCACGGTGTCGCCGATCTTCACATCCAGAACGCTTTTGATATTGCAGGCGATATATCCCACCTCGCCGGCGGAAAGCTCCTCGATTTTTTGCGGCCGGGGATTAAAAATCCCGATTTCCGTCACCTCATGCGTGGAACCGGAGCGCATGAGCATAATATTGTCTCCAACTTTCAAAGTCCCGTCCACCAGGCGGATATAAATAATAACGCCCTTGTACGAGTCAAATTTGGAATCAAAGATCAGTGCCTTAAGCGGCTTATTCTCGCTTCCTAGGGGTTGAGGGATTTGCGTGATCACGGCTTGAATCACGTCCTCAATGCCTTCGCCTGTCTTGCCGCTGCAGAAAACAATCCGGTCCGGATTCAGCTTTAGGATATCGTTGACTTCGTCAATCATCCGCTCCGGCATGGCGCTAGGGAGATCGATTTTGCTCACCACCGGAATAATGACAAGGTGGCTTTCTTTGGCCAGAAGAAAATTGGTGATGGTCTGGGCTTCCACGCCCTGCGTGGCGTCCACAAGAAGAAGCACGCCTTCCACGGCCGCGAGACTTTTTAAGACCTCATAGGAAAAGTCCACGTGACCCGGCGTGTCAATCAGATTAAGGACATAGTCCTTGTAGTGAATCCTAACCGCACTGGCTTTGATGGTGATGCCCCGTTCCCGCTCCAGGTCCATATCGTCCAGTATCTGATTTCTGAATTCGCGCTCGGAAATGGCGCCGGTATGCAGAAGAAAACGGTCCGCGAGCGTGGATTTGCCGTGATCAATATGGGCGATGATGCTGAAATTGCGTATTTTTTCGGGATTCATGTCAAAAAGAGGAAAGTTCCCGGATGGCTTGAGCGCGGTCAGGCTTGCCAAACACGGCGGTTCCGGCGACCAGGATATCGGCTCCTCCCTGGGCCGCGACCTTTTTAGCGTTTTCAGCGTTGATTCCGCCGTCCACGGAAATCAGCCCGCGGAATTTTTTGCGGAGATACGGGATTTTATGAACCGCACCTTCCATGAAGGACTGCCCGCCGAATCCGGGCTCCACGGTCATGACCAGGATAAGATCAACATCGGAGAGAAAAGGTTCCAAAACTTCAGCCGGAGTTCCCGGCTTGACGGAAACGCCGCGTTTGAGTCCCAGGGCCTTGATTTTTTCAAGAACGGCTCTCAAATCCGATTCACACGCTTCATAATGGACGGTGATCCAATCCGCGCCGGCCTTTTTGAAATCCTCGAGGTATTTCGCCGGCTCATCAATCATCAGATGAACATCCAGCGGAAGCTTGGTGATCTTGCGCATCCATTTGACCACCACGGGTCCGATGGTGAGATTGGGCACAAAATGGCCGTCCATCACGTCCACGTGAATCCAATCGCATCCCGCTTTTTCCACATCCCGGATTTCCTCTCCGAGACGGCCGAAATCGGCGGATAAAATACTGGGCGCTATGAGAACCTTTTTTCCGCTCATGGTCATTCGATATGAAAATCGTCTTTGATTTGTTTCTGGATGTCTTTCGGCGTGGGCCCCACCACGGCCAAATTCAGATTGTTTGTTTTAAGATAACGGCCGGCTACCGCCTGAATGTCCCTGGCCGTGACCGCCTCGATTTTCTCCCGGATTTCTTCGCGGGTGGGAGGTTCGCCAAGATACATGACTTTTTCGCCCAGCCATACCATCTGATCCAGAGTGTCTTCCAGCGCGAGATAAAGCTGTCCCAGATAGTAATCCTTGGCGCGGCGCAATTCCTGTTCGCCCACGGATTTGTTTCTAATTTTACGCAATTCATTCAAAATCACGCGAATGGAAAGAGGAAGCTTCTTTTTTTCCACGCCTTCGGAAATGGTGAAACCGCCCGCATCCTGAAAGAAATAAAGCGAGGACTTGATTTCATAGGTAAGCCCCCGTTTCTCGCGGACTTCCTCAAAGAGCCGCGAGCTCATATTGCCGCCGAGAATAATGTTGAGCAGCGCGATTTTGTACTTTTCAGCGTTGGTGCGCGCCGGACCGTGAAAACCGATGACCACGTGCGTCTGTTCGGTTTCCTTGGTAAAAAAATCCAAGCGCGGCCGGCTTTGGGAAGAATTCGCCGGACTGAAACGCGACGGCTGGCCTGCGCGATTGCCTGAAAAATGTTTTTGAGCCTGTTCAATCACGTGTTCCGCAGGCACATCGCCGCATACCGTGACCAGCAAATTGGCAGGATGATAAAACTTTCGGTTGAAATTCAAAAAATCAGCGCGTTTGATGCCCGAAACCGTCTCAAGCGTGCCCGCGACGTTTCTTCCCAGCGACTGATCGGGCCAAAGCAGCTGATTCATCCTTTCCTGGACAAATTGCTGGGGCAAATCCTGGTACATTTTGATCTCTTCCAGAATCACAGTCCTTTCCCGTTCAATATCCTGGGTCCGGAACAGTGAATTCTTGATCATGTCCGCCAGCACGTCAAAGGTGAGTTCGAAATGGTCCTTGAGGATTTTGACAAAATAGCAGGTGGATTCTTCCCCGGTGAAGGCGTTAAAAACGCCGCCCAGTCCCTCGATGGATTCCTTGATTTTCCTCGCCGTTCTGGTCTTCGTCCCCTTGAAAAGAAGGTGCTCCGTAAAATGCGCTATCCCGGATATTTTTTGCCGCTCATAACGGGCTCCCACCTTGACCCAAATCCCCACCGACACCGAATCCCTCGAGGGCATTTCCGCCGCCACCACCGTCAATCCATTGGCCATTTTTTCAATCCGATACATAATTCCTCAACCTCCTCTTTGCGAGAACAATATCTTTAACAAGCCGGACCGATCCACTCGATCGGCCCCGCCCTGACAAGCCG
>ASOC01000110.1 GCA_000405945.1 Candidatus Omnitrophus fodinae SCGC AAA011-A17 | reverse complement strand
GGAGGCGAAGGGGATACCTGCCCGGGGGTCGCATGCCCGGGCAGGTGGCCGAGCGAAGCGAGGTCCCTTGACAGGCTTTTAATAAGTAAAATAATTGGCAATTTGTCTTTAAGGATGCTAGAATTTGATTGAAACTGTATTCAATAGTATTTATTTGATTAAAAGGGATAAAATTAACCGCAGATTATAATGACTAGAGGGGTATGGAGCCGTACAAGCCGGTTGTAGCAACCAAAATAAGAAGATTTCCGGCCTTTTTTCTAGGTCTGGCCATTTTATTGACCGTGACAGCCTTTGGGTTCCTGGCCATGGATTCTTATTATTGGTACCGGACGCTCATTGGCAATACCCGCACTTATTTGCGGCTTGAAGAATTAAGAGGCGAGATCATTCATCTGAATGAACTGTTGAGCATGTGCGCGCGTATGGCTGTGGCCACGGGAGACCTTCAATGGGAGAAACGCCATGCCCAATATGTACCTCGACTGGCCGCCGCCCTTAAGGAAGCCGTCGCCTTCGCCCCCGACGCCCAATCCGGAAGTTCTGTTGTGGAAACCGATACAGCCAATAGGTATTTGATGCAACTGGAGGGACGCGCTTTCCAGTGGCTGCGGGAGAATCGCAAGCCCAAGGCCGAGCGGCTTTTATCAAGCAAGGGATACCAGCGGCAGAATGAAATTTACAGCCGTGGAATGCAAGAATTCGAACAGCAGTTAAAGGCCGGAATCAGTTCGGCTTCACGAAAAAAACGCGAGGAAGCCCTTTCGCAGATTGTCCTTATTTTTTTTACGGTCGGCATATTGATGCTGGCCTGGGTCATGGTGCTTCGGGCACTCCGGAACTGGGAAAAGTTTTTTGCCAAACAGAACAGACAGCTTTTTCTCCAAGCCAATGAATTGGCCGCATTAAACATGAACCTGGATCTCAAGGTGGCGGAGCGCACCATTCAACTGGAAAGATCCCGCGAAGCTGCGGAAGAGGCGAGGAAAAAGGCCGAACAGTCAAAGGAGGAATTGGAAAAGGAGATGAAAGAGCGTAAAAGCCTGGAAGGGCAGCTTCTGCAGGCCCAAAAAATGGAGGCCCTGGGCCGGCTCGCGGGCGGTATAGCCCATGATTTCAACAATCTTCTGACGATTATTAACGGCTACGCTCAAATGGTTTTGAACAAGCTCAAGCCCGAAGACGACATCAGGGATGAGATAACCGAGATTCAGCACGCGGGCAACCGCGCAGCGTCGCTTATCAAACAGCTGCTCACTTTTTCCAAGAGGCATATCGTATCACCTCAGATCATCAATTTGAATGACGTGATTCTCAACATCGACACCATGCTTTCGCGCCTGATGCGGGACAATATCAAAGTCGAAAACGCTCCCTGTGATGAAATTTTGAATGTCAAAGCGGATGGAAACCTGATGGAACAGGTGCTCATGAATCTGGTGGTGAATGCCGCGGACGCCATCGGAGACAATAGCCAGGGGAAAATCATGGTTTCGGTGCAGTCCTTTGTTTTTTTGGAAAAGACCAGCAGTTGTTCCATGCCCTTAAAACCCGGGAAATACGGCGTGCTTACCGTGTGCGATAACGGATGCGGCATGGATGAAGAAGTGAAATCGCATTTGTTCGAGCCTTTTTTC
The DNA here is from genome assembly GCA_000405945.1 of Candidatus Omnitrophus fodinae SCGC AAA011-A17. Taxonomy (GTDB): domain Bacteria; phylum Omnitrophota; class Omnitrophia; order Omnitrophales; family Omnitrophaceae; genus Omnitrophus; species Omnitrophus fodinae. Next base: position 4,063 of record ASOC01000110.1, on the reverse strand, counting down.
ACGACCAAGGGGAAAAGCAAAGGAACTGGCCTCGGTCTGGCCACTTCTTTCGGGATTGTCAAACAATTCGGCGGCTGCATTGATGTCTGGAGCGAGCCCGGCAGGGGAACCGCTTTTAACGTTTATCTGCCTTGCGTCAGCGCGGACAATGTCAAGCCGGTTCCCGAGCCATCGCAGGCTGCGCCGCAAGGCACGGAAACCGTTCTGCTGGTTGAAGACGAAGAATCGGTGCGGAAATTGACCGCTGAAATTCTGCGCGGATACGGCTACAATGTCCATGAAGCCTCGGACGGCGTTGAGGCCCTTCAGGTGGTAAACGCTTTGAACAGTAGCAAGCCCCATCTCCTGCTTACCGACGTGATTATGCCGCGCATGAACGGAAGAGAGCTGGCGGAAAAAATCAGGGTTCTTTATCCCGGCATTAAAATCCTTTTCGTTTCCGGATACACCGACGATGTGATTTCCGGCAAATTGTTGGGTGCGCCCGGCACGGCTTTTATCAGCAAGCCTTTTTTACCTTTGGCGCTGGCCTGCAAGGTGAGGGAGGTGCTCAATGCCGCCTGACATGAATAAACGCACCCTTCTGATCATTGACGATGAGCGGCCCTTGGTCGAGATGCTCAGGAAATTTTTTACCACGGAGGGGTATGAAGTCGTGACCGCTTTTGACGGCGACGAGGGCTTGCGCAAGGCCGAGCAAGTCAAGCCCCACCTCATTCTTTTGGATATTAACATGCCCAAGTCCGGGGGTATTGATTTTTACTCTCACATTTGTAACAAAGATTTAAAATCCCAGTACCCGGTGCTGGTCATAACGGGCCGCAGCCACATGGAAGGATTGTTCCAGGATTTGAACGCGGATGGTTTTTTGGCTAAACCCTTTCGCATGGATGAATTGGCGCGAAAGGTTTCCGCCATTATCAAAAAACATTACGGCGAATTCCCGGAGTCCAAGCCCATGGAGAGGGAAGTCAAGATGCACGAAAAAGGGCAGAAAATTCTCGTAGTCGAAGACGATATCAAGACGCTTGACGGCATCGTGACTCTTTTTCTTAATCACGGTTACACCGTGACCGCGGTTAAAAGCGGCGCTGAAGTGATTCCCAGGGCGCTGGCGGATATGCCGGATTTGATTATTTTAAAAGTGCCGCTGCCTGATTTGCCCGGCGATATCGTGGCCTTCAAGGTCAGACAGACGGCCGATATCAAGCATATTCCCATAATGCTGTACATCCCCCGCAGTAACCGGCTGGTTTATAATGTCACCGAGCAGATATGCAGGAAAATCGGTTCGCGTGACCCCCTGGAAACGGATGAACCGCTGGCACTTCTCAAAGAGTGCGAACTCCTCCTCAAGAAATAAGCCGCACTAACCCGCAATTCTCATCACCAATGAGAATTGCGGGCTAATACCGTGCTCCATTTGATGTTATGGGTACACGGTATTGTACATGATTGAAATTGGACCCCAATTTCAATCGTAATGCTGTACTAATTTGTAGACTTGCGTCCCGCTGCCGATACATAATTGAGCCTGACCTTTTTCAAAATGGCTATCAACGGCAGTTTTCCTTAGGGGACAGGCAGTGGATTATTGCCTGTCCCCTAAGGTGTGGGAGAGCTTGATGACACTGGAAGAACTGGCCGGACAAGTTTTGATGATAGGCGTTCAGGGAGACACGGTGACGCCGGACATGGTCCGGCTTTTCCGTGACACGCGGGCCGGCGGTTTGATCCTGTTCCGGCCCAATTTCCATTCCGCCCAGGGCCTAAAAAAAATGCTTTCGGGGCTTGAGCAAGCGCTGGGCAGGCGGCTGCTAGTGGCTGTGGACCATGAAGGCGGCCGTGTGATTCACCTGGCCGAAGGCGTCACGGTTTTTCCCGACAATATGGCTTTGGGCGTAACCGGGAATGAAGCCTACGCCGCGGAACAGGGAAGAATAGAGGCTCTCGAACTCCGCCGTCTGGGCATTGACCTCAATCTTTCGCCCACCGTGGATGTGCTGACGGAAACATTCAGCCCGAATATCGGGATCCGTTCTTATTCCACGGATAAAAACCTGGTGGCCCGGCTGGGCGCGGCAAGAATCAAGGCCATGCAGGCCGGAGGCCTTTCCGCCTGCGCCAAACATTTTCCAGGGCAGGGGCATTCGCCTTTGGACGCGCATCTTAAACTGCCGGTTTTAGGCGCCACCTGGGAGGAAATGCATTTCGTCCATATCAAACCTTTCATGGCCGCCATACAGGCAGGCGTGCACACAGTCATGTCCTCGCATCCGGTGTACGCCAATCTGGAGCCGGACCATTCTTCGCCCGCCACTTTTTCAAAAACCATCATTCATGATTTTTTGCGCGTCGAACTCGGATTTGAAGGCGTGATTTTAAGCGATGACCTTGAAATGGGCGCGCTTAAAGATTTGTGCCCGATCGGCGAAGCCGCTTGCCGCGCAATGCGGGCCGGGCATGACATGGTGCTGGTCTGCCATAACGAGCACGCGGTGAGGGAAGCTGCCCAGGCTCTTGTTGAAGCGTGCCGGAACCGTAATTTGGACGCAGCCGCTCTGGAAAAAAGCGCGCGAAGAATAGAGGACCTTAAGGCCAAAAGAAAACAGCGATTTGAAGGCGGGGAACCCTGCCCTGATCCCAAAGGCCGTGACCTAGCGCGGGCCGTGGCCAAAGAAGCCATACGTCTGTCGGCATATCACGCGCCGGACATTGGCCCCGCTCCGCGGGAGGCGTTGAAGCCGGTTGTGATTTTCCCGCGTCTTTCGGAATTGAGCCGGCTTATTTTTGTGGAGCCGGAAATGCTGGATGAAGAAAGTTTTATTAAAAATCTTTTTCAATCCCTCCCTATCAATCCCGAAGTCAAGGTGGTGGGCCTGGACCCTTCCGAGGATGAAATCGAAAGCGCGCTGGCCTTGGCAAAGTCCGGTCCAGTTGTTTTTTTCTGCTACGACGCGCATCTTTCAGCGCCTACGGGCAAATTGTTGAAAAAATTGCAGGAAATCTGCCCGCGCCTGGCTGTGATTCTTTTGCGCAATCCCTATGACGAGGACCGGGTGGGGGAAAAGACGGTTTGCATCAAGGCCTACGGGTTTCGCGCCGTCCAAATTCAGGCGGCCGTGGAATGCCTGCGTGCCGGCTGCTCAGGCGGCGGCTGGCCGCTTGGTCTTCCGGCACTGCCTGGCTGAGGCTGTGGTATAATGACCGAAAAAAAGGAATCCTGTTCATGCTGAGCCGTTTTTTTCTGAGCCTGACCCTTTTTACGACCGGCGCCGTGGTGATGATTCTGGAAATTCTGGGCACCAAGGTGATAAGCCCTTTCTTCGGAGTCGGATTGTATGTTTGGTCTTCCCTTATCACCGTGACCTTGCTTTCGCTGTCGCTGGGATATTGGGTGGGCGGCGCTTTGGCGGACCGCAAACCAAAAGCCTCCTGGCTTTACGGCATTGTTTTTTTTTGCGGTTTGGTGACGGCGTTTATCCCTTCATTTATACAGCCCGTGATAGCACTGGTGGATTCCCTCGAACTCCGGCTGGGCACTTTATCCGCCTCCTTTTTGCTCTTTTCCATTCCCCTGGCGGGTTTGGGCATGATTAGCCCTTTTGCCATCAGGCTCCAGGCCGAAAGGCTGGAAGGCGTGGGTATGACAGCCGGAGCCCTTTACGCTGTTTCAACGCTGGGAAGTTTTACCGGCACTTTGCTGGCCGGCTTTGTGCTTATCCCTTCGTTTGGTGTGCGGCAGATATTTTTTCTGGCCGCGGGCATTTTAATGGCCGTGGGCGTGACCGGCTTTTTGCTCGCGGGTAAAAAAGGAGCGGGTTTGACCATGATGGTGATAGGCGCGGCCGCTGCGGCCGGAACTTTTGTTTTTTCTCACGATTCCGCGAAAGCTGAAGCGGGAGAAGCCCTGGTTCTGCACCAATCCGAAGGTTTTTACGGTCAAATCAAGGTGGTGGATTATGAAGGAATCCGCAGCCTTCTCGTGAATGGCGCGCCGCAAAATTTTGTCAAGGGACGGCTAAGCCTGCTGTTCCGAATCCCCAGGGTAAAACCCGGGGCT
>ASOC01000109.1 GCA_000405945.1 Candidatus Omnitrophus fodinae SCGC AAA011-A17 | reverse complement strand
GGGGCGGACGTGCAGGCGGCCACCCGCCGCTTGGTCACCGCCCCGTTGCGGAAGGCAACGGGGCTGAGAAGCTGCTCCCTGGTCAGGTCGCAGTCTTCTCCGTCAACGCGTTGAATAAATCGTAATCCTTAGCCACTTCGGCCAGAAAATAAGCCAGGGCGGGAATAAGTTTAACGCGCAGGCATGGACGCATGCCGGGATAATCGGAAAGAATATGGCAGGCAAGTTTGAGATCCTGCCCCACGCAAATACCGCTGTCATTTCTGGAAGCGAGCCGCGCCAGCAAAGCGGCCAAGTCGGAATAATTAATCGTATCCAGCAAACGCGCGGCAATGGCCCCGGCAATTGCGGGGTAGGATTCCGCTACCGCTTTTTCAAGGCCGGCCGGCGATATTTCACGATCCGAAAGATCCACTTCCCCGAAATTCACGTTTTTATGCGGGTCCATGCTTTTGACCGCCATTTTGTTCACAAACATGGCTGCCATAAAAAGAAAATTTATTTTCTCGGCGGGCTCTGATATCCAGCGGAATGCTTCCCGGCATTCATGCGCGAAATCATAACCATGAACCGGATAAATCCAACTCTGCCTGAATCCGCCGACAATGGTCTGGCTGGCCGCGCTGAGCATGACCTGGAAAAGATCTTCCGGCGAAATCCCCTGCTGAAGTTCATAGATCAGTTTTTCGATGATAAGTCCCGGATATTGATAGACCAGCACTTGCTCCAGCCTTTTGGCCTCGTCTTCCGCCATCAATCCTTGGTTGTCCATGAATCCTGCAGAATCCAGTTCCGACTGCTTCAGCTTCATTTGCAAAAGAGGAAAATACTCCGAGTCTCCGGTTCCGAATATCAAATAATGAAGGGCTGGAAATATGATTTTTCCAGCGTCCGACTGAGGCAGCATTTCAAGAACCTCAACCGTTTTGGCCAGGTAAAGAAATTTATGGCCCAGATGCGCGATGTCACGCAGTCCGGCGGTGAGCAAAAGGTCGCGGCATGGGATTTTTGTGGAGGGTTCGGCCAATAACTGTTTGGCCGCCGCGTAAGTTTTCGTAAAATCGCGGGAAGCTATCGCTTCCTCAAGTCCGCGCACCGTGAATTTCTCATTCGGGTTGTTTCCGGCATCGCCCGCGAAAGGCGTCGATTTGTCTTCTCCGCCGGCCATCCACAAGGCCTGTATCAGGGGTATTTTCTTTTCGGAATCGGGCAGAAAACGGGGAATCTGCGAAGCCGCGGCAAGAGTCATAAAAGCGTTCGGCAAACGCGTGCCGTATTGTTCATGATAAAGAGACGGTGCGATTTGGTGGTAAGCTTCCTGGACGATTTGGTGCAGCGGGAAATCATCGAACGGAAAATCCCGGACCGCCGCAACAAAATCATCCAGCCGGAACCCGCTCAAAAGAATTCTGATTTTTTTGCGAACGCCGTCATCCAATGCTTTTGATGAAACTGAACCGCTCATCGAATTTAATTGTACTCCCGCCTGCGGGAATGTTCAAACTATGCCTATTCCCCGCTGATATGGTATAGTACAGCCGTATGCGCTACCGGGCCATCAGTCACACAAGTGATGCTGGAATAAGGATCTACGGCGCCACGCTGCCGGAACTTTTCAAAAACGGGGCCGCTGCTTTCTTGAGCCTTTTGCTCGCCAAAGGAAAAATCGAGACCCGGCTGGAAGAAAAAATCTTTGTCACAGCCGGAGACACGGAGCAGCTTCTGGTGACCTGGCTTTCGGAACTTCTCTATCTTTTCGACACCAAACAGCTTCTCTTTAACGTGATTGAAATCGAGGAGTTCAGCGGTACTCAAATCCGGGCCGTGGCGCGCGGCGAACTTTTTGACCCCAAAATGCACCATCTGAAAACGCAAATCAAAGCCGTCACCTATCACGGCCTCAAAATCGAAAAAAAGCGCTCGCTCTATTCCACCATCGTCATCTTTGACATTTAAACGGATGCAGGATGACCTGATGCCTCCGCTCAAGCAACCTCATGCACACACTCAGCATTCAGATCGAAAAAATAACGGATTACAAGTGGCGCATTCCCAAACAGGGCGGAATGCGCGTGGACGGCATCGTGTACGCCAGCGAAAAACTTCTCCATAATCTTGGCGGTGACCAATGCCTCCAGCAAGTGGCCAATGTGGCCCATCTTCCCGGCATTGTGAAACATTCTATTGCCATGCCCGACATTCACTGGGGCTACGGCTTTCCCATCGGCGGAGTCGCGGCTTTCAGTCTTGAGGACGGCGTCGTTTCTCCGGGCGGCGTGGGTTATGACATCAATTGCGGAGTCAGACTGCTCCGCTCCAACATTCCCCTTGACCGGGCGCGCGAAAAATCCAGAGAGCTCGTGGCCGCGCTTTTTCAAAATATACCGACCGGCGTGGGCTCCCACCGCAAAGACCTCCGGTTAAATTTTGATCAAATGAAAAAAATGTCCCGCGACGGAGCGAAATGGGCGGTCTCGCAAGGCTTGGGAACAGCATCGGACCTCGGCCACATTGAAGAAAACGGACAAATCCAGCAGGCGGACCCTGAGCAAGTAAGCCCGAGGGCTTATGAGCGGGGCCGCGATCAGCTTGGGACTCTCGGATCGGGAAATCATTTTGTGGAAGCGGGTTTTGTCGATGAAATCTATGACGCCCCTGCCGCCGAGGCCCTCGGTTTATGGAAAGATCACGTGACCGTGATTGTGCACACGGGGTCGCGCGGATTCGGCTATCAAATCTGCGACGATTATCTGCGGGTGATGGACGGGGCCGTCCGTAAATACGGCCTTGAACTTCCCGACCGGCAGCTCGCCTGCGCACCCCTGGATTCAGCCGAAGGCAAAAGGTATTTAAGCGCCATGGCCTGCGGCGCCAATTTCGCTTTTAACAACCGCCAAATCATCACGCATTGGGTGCGCGAAACTTTTGAGAAAGTTTTCAATCTTGGCCCGGCAGACCACGGCCTGAATACCGTTTATGATGTTTGTCATAATATCGCAAAAATCGAAACCCACATGGTTGACGGCAAAGAATCGAAACTTTGCGTTCACCGGAAAGGAGCCACCCGAGCTTTTCCTCCCGGCCATGCCTCCCTTCCCGAAGCTTACCGCAATCTTGGTCAGCCGGTGCTGGTTCCCGGAGACATGGGCCGTTACTCCTATGTTCTTCTCGGCACTCCGCGCGGCTATGAAGAAACTTTCGGAACTTCCTGCCACGGAGCGGGCCGCGTCATGAGCCGGCATCAGGCCAAAAAATCCGCGCGCGGCCGATCCATCGTGAAGGAGCTTGAATCGCAGGGCATTTGCATCATGGCGGATGGCTACGACACAATTGCCGAAGAAATGCCGGACGCTTACAAGGATGTGGCGGATGTTGTGGACGTGGTTCATGAGGCCGGAATCGGAAAAAAAGTGGCACGGCTCAAACCTTTTTGCGTGATCAAAGGATAACTGTTGAAACCTCCGGCTCTAAAATGCTAAAATTCTGGCTATATATCTCAGTATTTATTCCGTAATACTATATGTCAACAGAGGAGGCTACCATGGCTCTAGGCGATTTATACACGAATGTTCAACTGCTGCTACGCTGGCTTCATGTGATTGCCGGCATTACCTGGATAGGCCATCTTTACTTCTTTAATTTCGTAAATGTCCCTCTCCAAGGGGTTTTGGATGACGCCACCAAAAAGGTTGTCAATCCCAAACTCATGCCTCGCGCCCTTTGGTGGTTCCGCTGGGGTGCCATGATCACTTTTCTGGCTGGGCTCATCTTATTCACGCTGACCTACATGTACACCCCGGGACAGGGATTTGGTCCCAATCAGCTTTTCCGTAATGCGGATGGGCTCACGGGACGCGCGGTGTGGATTCTTTTCGGCATGCTTCTCGGCTTCATCATGTGGTTCAATGTGTGGATGATAATCTGGCCGACTCAAAAGAAACTTCTCTCCGGACAAGTTCCCGCGGATCAAATCGCGGCAGCCCGGAAGAAAGCCGGATTTTTTTCCCGGGTAAACACTTATCTTTCAGGCCCCATGCTTTTCGGCATGCTCGCGCCGGCTCATTACGGCGCCGTGAATCCGCTGACCCTTGTGGCCGCAACCGCTCTGGGCTCTATTGCCATCTGGCATTCCATCAGCGTGTCCTCCAAAGTGGGCACTTCGGTTTAAATGGATCGCATTCATCATGCCAAATAAAATCGCACCTCAAATTTTTGAAGCAACGGTCCGCAACATTAAAGACCTCGGAAACGACACAAAGCATTTTGAACTTTTTTACGATCCCGGAAAAACAATGGACTTTATCCCGGGACAGTTTGTAAGTGTCTATTATCCTGAACCTGCCGGTAAAGTCGTTCGGCGGGCTTATTCCATAGCCTCATCGCCCAACGTCAAAGACCACGTTGATCTGTGCCTCAAGCTGATTCCCACCGGTACCATGACGCCCTGGTTCTGGACTTTTAAAGGAGACGAACGAATCAAGGTGCAAGGGCCTCTGGGGAAATTCTTCCTTCCTGACTCCATTGATTTTGACATTGTTTTTGTGGCCACGGGAACAGGCATCGCGCCATTCAGAAGCATGGTTGAAACCCTTCTTCCGGACGGATTTAAAGGGAAAATATGGGTGTTATTCGGCGCGCGCTATGACAACGCTATTCCCTATCACGAGGGATGGCTTGACCTTGAAAAGAAATATCCCAACTTCACGTATATTCCCACCATCAGCCGGCCGCGGCCGGAATGGAAAGGGGAAACCGGGTATGTTCAGACTAAAATCGAGAAATTTTTTTCCGACTCGACAGGCAAACAGGTGTATATTTGCGGGCTGAATGACATGATTCAGGCGGTGCTGGAGGCCTGTCTCAAAGTGGGATTCCCCAAAGAAAAAGTTATTTTTGAAAGATACGACTAATACAGCATTACGATTGAAATTGGGTGTTCCAATTTCAATCATGTACAGTACCGTGCACCCACAAAATCAAATGAAACACGGTACTAAGAACACCTCCCAGAAAGAAATTGAATTCAAATGGCGGGCGCAATCAAAAATTGATTTTGAACGCTTCCGTTACTACGCCAAAGCCCTGGGGGCTTCAGCCTCCCGCTCTCAAACACTTCGCATCAGAGATTTGTACCTCGACACGCTTGAAGGGCAATTCGCGAAAACCGGCTTAAAATGCCGGCTGCGTCAGTATGGAAGCGAATGGCAGCTGACCCTCAAAAGTTTCGCGCGGCTTAAAAAGGGGCTGGCGCAAAGGTTGGAAAAAGAAATCAAACTGCCCGCTTTCAAAACAAGGGCGGCCGCTCTGCGTTATGTCAAAGGACGGCTGGAGGCCTCCCTCCTTTCGGGTGCTCCTCTGCGAAAACTATTTGAAATCAAAAATTTGAGAACGCTATGCCGTTACAAATTACCGGAACGCGCAATAGCGGAGGCAAGTTTTGACCGCGTGACCCTTTCGAGGAATAAAAAAAAGGTGGCTATGTTGGAAATTGAATTTGAATTCTTGAGCGGGGATTTGGCTTCTTTTAAAAAATTCGCGCGCGCGCTGACCAGCGCCTCCGGACTCAAACCTCAAAAAAAATCCAAAGTGGCCACTGCTCTTTCCGCCTTTTCTCTCAAAAGACTGTATAGAAAAAACTTCCCTCCCCCGGCACGAGCTTTCCGGATTATGGCCTCCAAAATAAAATCTCTTGTGGGAGGGACTACTTAATAATATTTTAGGGCTATCCACTTGACTCCAGTGCCCCCAATATGTAGTGTTGGCGGGGATGGAAGATTACCCGCAAACGATT
>ASOC01000108.1 GCA_000405945.1 Candidatus Omnitrophus fodinae SCGC AAA011-A17 | reverse complement strand
ATCTGCCGATTCCGGAAATGGGTTTAGAATAATTCCTGTTGAATTATTTCCGGCAGCCCGGCTGTCCTGGATTTATCCAGGGCCCGCGGCTTTGCCCACCCTAAGGCCTTTTCAGGCATTAGGGCAGTCCCAATCCCGCCTGCGCGGGATCAAGAGTCCCATTCTTACGAATGGTTTGCCTTTTTCGGTATTGAAATCAAACTTACCTGGTGATTTTAAAAAATGCAAATTTATTTTAGAGCTTCCAGGCAGGCGCTGTGCAGCCAGCCGTTGGTGGCCAGCACGCCGCGGTTGGCCGAAAGCTGCCGGCCGCGGGTAAAATCAAACGGTTTCCCATCAATGTCCGTGACCTTTCCGCCCGCCTCTTCGACCAGAATGGCGCCGGCCGCAAGATCCCACATCCATTCGCCTCTGCGGGGACTTTCCGGAAAAGGAAAGCGCGCCAGAATGTCCGCGCCGCCGGAAGCAAGTACAGCGTACTTGGCAAGACTGTCCATGAGAACAGGTTCCTTGCTGATCGAAAGCCGCCGTACGGCGCTAGCCATTTGCCGGGCGTCGGTGTGGGCGTTTTCAAAGGACCGTAGCATGACAGCGTCACGCGCGTTATTGCAATCCGAGACTTTCATCGGCTTAAAACCGGTTTTTTGATCAAGAGAGGTCTGCCAGCTCCCCTTTCCTTTGACCGCCAGGGCCAGGGTGCCGCCCCGCAATTCAGGACAGGCGAGCACTCCGATTTTAATTTCTCCCTCTTCAATAAGTGCTAGCGCGACGGCGTATTGGCCTCCGCGCAAAAATCCTTTGGTGCCGTCAATCGGGTCCAGAGTCCAAAAACGGCCCTTAGGTTCTCCCGTGCCTCTATCAATCCAGCGCACCACGGAATCGGCAGTCGCGTCCGGCCTGAATCTCCGGACATAGCCGAGTACTTTTTCAAGGGCGTCTTTCCCCTCCGCGGTTTGGAACACGACGGAACTTTCTTCGGCCACCAGCGCGTCATTCGGGAAAATTTCTGAAAGCCGTGCGGCCACAAGGGCCTGAGCGCCAAGGTCCGCAACCGTCACCGGAGACCGGTCATTTTTCATGAGAGAAACCCCCGACATTTCCTTACGCACCCGAACTACGAGTTCAGAGGCGCATGAAACACTTTCAAGGGCGAAGACTATATCCGGATCTGAAACGTTGAATGACATAAATTCATCTTACCACGAATTGTCATTTTTTTGTTCTGGCGATTACGCGGTTGATTGATTATCATGATGCTTATCCTTGAGGGCGCTCAGGCCAGCTTGAGCGCCCTCACGATTCTGAAAAAGCGGGGATTCCGTTTCGCAGGAAACACCCTATGTTACGCTTTTGTGCAGGTTGTGGGCATGGTGAACGATCATTTCACGGATTGTTTTTGTTATTCCCAATGCTGAAACAAGGAGAAATGCGATGAATCCATCGGATGCGGCACAAATTATTCAGTACACCCTGTCCCCGGCGGTGATGATATCCAGCGCCGCGCTTCTTCTGCTTGGGCTTCAAAATAAATTTTCAAACCTTTTTAACCGCTTCCGGATGCTTAACCAAGAAAGACGGGTTCTTGCGCAGAAAAAAGACAGGTCTGCGTTTGAAAATGAAAGATTTGAAAATTTGAGAATCCAGCTTGAGCGGCTGGCGAGCCGGACGAGTTACGTTAAAAATGCCATCGTTCTTTTAGATTTTACCATCGGTTGCTTTGTCTTGACCTCGGCTTGCCTTTTTTTAAGCCGCTATGGCCGGGTACCGGCCGGCTACCCTGCTATTGCACTTTTCCTAGCCGGGATGTCTTGTCTTCTCACGGCTGTTTTTTTTATGATGAAGGAAACGCAGCTCGCCCATCGCATCCTTCAGCTTGAAGCCAAATCCTGATTTTCAGGGCTTTCCGGGCTTCGATAAGAGGGTTGTTCGGACGGGGTCGCCATTGTATAATACCTCGCTTTTTTGGAGGCGGAAGAAATGGGGCGCCGGGCGTTTCCGGCTATTTGAAAGTTATTAATTTTCCAGGTTAGATTGAATTGCAGTTGGGCCATGGATAGCCTTCCCTTAACCTTCTGTTGTCCTCCGGATTTTAGTCAACCCGAACACACATTCATGGCGGCGTAGCTCAGTTAGCAGAGCAAGGGACTCATAAGCCCTGGGTCGGGGGTGCAATTCCCTCCGCCGCTATTTCTTTATATCGCTAGAAAGGCGCATTAACATGATCACTATTGATAAAATAATGGATAAAACTCTTGAAGCTTTTTTGAGAACCGTTATGCGTTATAACCTGATTAAAAAAGGAGACTCTCTGCTAATTGCGGTTTCCGGGGGTCCGGATTCCGTGGGGTTGTTTGACCTGCTTTACCAGATCCGGGTTGATTGGCATCTCGATCTGCATATCATTCATATGAATCACTGCCTGCGCGGCGAGTCTTCGGATAAAGATCAATTCTTTGCCGAAAAATTCGCCAAAGATCTCAAAATGCCTATTAGCGTGAAAAGGGTGGAAGTGGCGGATTATGCCCGCGACCGCCGTCTTTCGATTGAGGAAGCAGCCCGGGAGTGCCGTCTCCAGTTTTTCAAAGAAGAGGCGTCGCGTCTCGGCATCCGCAAAGTCGCGCTGGGGCATCATAAAGACGACCAGGCCGAGACTGTGCTTTTCCGAATTATCCGGGGAACCGGCCTCAAAGGGCTGGGCGCCATGAAGCCCATGTCCGACTGGCAGGGGCTTACTCAGATCAGGCCCTTGATTGAATTTGAAAAGGCTCAAATTTTGGAATACGTGAAAGAGCGCAAACTGGCGTATTGCACGGATGAATCCAATCAGGAAACCCGTTTTATGAGGAACCGTATCCGGCACCGCCTTCTTCCGGATCTGGAGCGCTACTATAATCCTAAAATCAAAAACGCCCTGGCCAATTTGGCTGAAACCGTGACGCTTGATTTTGCCTACCTCGACGAAGTGATTCAGAAAAATTACCCTAAAGTCATCCGAAAACGCAAAGAGGGGCTTTTGATTTTGAAAAAGAAGAAATTTTTGCAGCAGCCCGAGGCGTTGAGATTCCGCATCCTGCAAAAGGCGGTCAAGGAAATAGATTCGGAAAGCGAGCTTGACTACTTTCACTGGGATGAATTCCGCAAGGCCCTGGAGCAGGATTTGAGAAGTTATAAAATTCATGTAGCGAATGAACTTTCTCTCGGAATTGAGCGAAAAGAAATCATTCTGAAGAAACAATCCGAGGAGGATGTTCCGAATTTTGAATTCACGCTACGGTTGGGCGAAAAGGTGAGAGTCAAAGAACTGGGGCTTGAATTCGCGGTGGAAGCGTTTGAGCAGAGAGTGTACAAGGTGGACAGAAAAGACCGGACATGCGGTATTTTTGACCTGGAACGCCTGGCATTTCCCGTGACGGTCCGGAACCGGCGTGAAGGCGATGTGTTTCAGCCTCTTGGCCTGCACTACACCAAGAAGCTCAAGGATTTTTTCATCAGCCGCAAAATTCCCAGTTATGAGAAAAGCAATATCCCCCTCTTTGTTTCACGGGCCGAGATTTTCTGGGTTTACGGGGTGGAAATTTCTGACCGGTTCAAAGTAACGCACCGCACGCGCCGGTTTTTGAGAATCAGTAGCCGGCCGTTTTAATATTTAAGCCGTAACTCGTTTTGAACAATAGGGTTGCAAAATAGGCCTTGTCGCAGGAATGGTTTCCTGCTAAACTACACGTCTAATTTATCCCTTTGTTTTTAAACTTAGGAATTTTTATGGGCGAAAAAGAAAACAAAAGTCGAAAAAATATAAAAGGCTCCGGGGAAATACCCAAAATAACGGGTCCTGGATCCAAGAAGGATAAGCAAGATAAGGATCGCACCAGAATTATTATCTTTGCTTTGGTCACCCTGGTTTTTTTTATCGTGCTTCAATTTGTCATTTTCCCGGAAATTGAAATTAAAAAGCTTTCATATGGCGATTTTTATCAGCTGTTGGTCAATAATCCGACCTCTGAAAGCATTGTTTCTTGCGAACTGGTGGAAACTGTGGTGCGGGGCAAACTGCGCGACGGTTCCTACTTCACGGTCAATATTCCGGCCAATGACCCGGAACTTGTCCCGCTTCTAAGGCGCAATGTTCAACACTTTACCATTAATCCCCCGCAAATTTTCTGGCGTAATGTGATTTATTCTCTGATGCCGGTTGTTTTCTTGATTGGATTTTTTTGGTTTTTTGTCTATCGCGGCGTTCAGCAGGGAGGCGGTAAAATTCTTTCTTTCGGCAAATCCCGCGCCCGCCAGTTTTCCACGGAAAAGCAGAAAATCACTTTTAAGGATGTGGCCGGCGTTGAAGAAGCCAAAGAGGAATTGCAGGAAATCATTGAATTTTTAAAAGACCCGCAGAGATTTCAGAAATTGGGCGGGCGCATTCCCAAAGGCGTGCTTCTCATGGGGCCTACGGGAACGGGGAAAACGCTTTTAGCCAAGGCCGTGGCCGGTGAGGCCAATGTCCCCTTTTTTTCCATCAGCGGGTCGGACTTTGTGGAAATGTTCGTGGGCGTGGGCGCTTCCCGCGTGAGAGATCTTTTTGAGCAGGGGAAACGGGCCGCCAAACAAAGCGGCCGCGGAGCCATTATTTTTATCGATGAAATTGACGCTGTGGGCCGCCAGCGTTTTGCCGGCATTGGCGGCGGGCATGATGAGCGCGAACAGACGCTCAACGCTCTTTTGGTGGAGATGGACGGCTTTGACACGCAGGAAGGCGTGATTTTGATTGGCGCCACGAACCGTCCGGACGTGCTGGACTCCGCGCTTTTAAGGCCCGGCCGTTTTGACAGGACCGTCGTGGTGGACAGGCCCGATATTGTGGGGCGTGAAGCCATTCTTAAAGTGCATACGCGCGGTATCTCTATAGGCCCGTATGTTGACTTAAATAAAATCGCGCGCCAGACCCCGGGTTTTTCCGGAGCGGATTTGGCTAATCTCGTGAATGAGGCCGCGCTTTTGGCCGCGCGTTACGATAAGCCCTATGTGGATCAAGCTGAGCTTGAGGCTTCGATTGAAAAAGTAATGGCAGGTCCTGAGCGCAAAAGCCGCGTGATTTCCAAACGGGAGAAAGAAATTGTGGCGGTTCACGAGTCGGGACATGCCTTGGTCGGATTTATGGTGCCCGGCGCTGACCCGGTTCACAAAATTTCAATCATTCCGCGCGGATACGGCGCGCTGGGGTACACGATTCTAATGCCGCAAGAGGATAAGAATCTTCACACGGAGCAGGAATTGCTGGACCGTATCACGGGCCTTTTGGGCGGCCGCGTAGCCGAGGAGATTTATTTTCAGCAAATCACTTCCGGCGCTCATGATGATTTGGAAAAGGCCACGCACCTGGCGCAAGTCATGGTTTGCGAACTCGGCATGAGCAAAAAGCTGGGGCATCTTACTTTTGGAAAAAAAGACAAACAGGTTTTTCTGGGCCGCGATTTGATGCGGGAGAGGGACTATTCGGAGCAAACCGCCCTTATGATCGATGAGGAAGTTCGCCGTATCGTGGACTCCTGCTACGAACGCGCGCATAAAATCGTGAAGGAAAATCAGGAGAACCTCCGCAAACTGGCCGAAAGGCTTCTTGAATGTGAAACGCTTGACGGGGATGAGGCACGCAAGATTGTGGGGCTCCCGGAGATTAAAAGGCATGATTTGACGCCGAATAATCCGACGGACGCGCCGCAGGCTCAGAGTTCTTAAGTTTTTTAAAAAATATCCGGTGGCGCGACAGGTGAAACGAAGAGTTTCACCTTTTTTGCTTTGTGCGCCCGGCAGGGCGCACTCACTTGAGAATGAAAGTTTCTTACAAACCCGGCAAGGGGAATTGTTAGCTGGACGGCAAGG
>ASOC01000107.1 GCA_000405945.1 Candidatus Omnitrophus fodinae SCGC AAA011-A17 | reverse complement strand
GCTCCTTTTGCGCGATTGCGTTGCCACGCGCGGCATCTTCTGCTCCCTGTATTCGGACAGAGCAAGCCATTTTTTCTTCACTCCCAAGGCAGGCGGTCCGATCCAGGAAGGCCATCTGACCCAGATCGGACGGGCTCTCACAGAGCTTGGCATCCGTCCTATCCCTGCTTATTCCCCTCAAGCCAGAGGCCGTAGCGAACGCATCAATGAGACCCTTCAGGGTAGGCTCTGCAACGAGTTTCGTTTGCACGGCATCAAAACCAAGGAGGCTGCCAATCTTTTCTTGAAGCAAACCTTCATCCGCCAATTCAACCAGCGTTTCACCGTCAAAGCCGAGCAATCAGGATCTGCGTTTGTCCCTGTCCCGCCTCATCTTGATCTCGATTTGATTTTCTCCGTTAAAGAGGAACGCACTGTCGGTCACGACAACACGGTGACTTTCGAGCGGCTGGTCCTTCAAATTGAGCCTTCGTATTTACGAGTCTCTTTCGCCAAATGCGGGGTAATGGTCCACCAGCATCTCGATCAAACGCTCAGTATTACTTTCGGGCCTCATCTCCTCGGCCATTATGATTCCGATGGACAGCTCTTGAACAATTCAAAGCCTTCAGTTCAGAGGGGCGCAGCATGATTTCGGGGATATCCTTTACCCTTCACTCAACCAAAATCCTGGCTCTAATTGAAAATTTGAGGCCAAAATTACTACTCCTTTTCCCTCAAACTGCTCCTTTCCTCCCTTTTTGCTTTAAAACGATCCGGAGGACATCGTGAGATTTCAACCCGAGTTATCCACATATCAACACTTTCCACAAAGAAAGAAAAAGAACCAAAAAGAAAGAAACGACTACTACTATTCTTTTAACCTCTACCACCCAGAGGGGACAATTCACTTGCTACTAAAAGGGGACATCTTGACTAGCTACGAACATCGCTAGTTCCCCGCATTACAGGGAGATAAGATTATCAATTCCGACCACCCCCACGGCCTCCTGGTCCTCATCCACCACCACGGCAAAGGACTGGTGGCTCTGCTGAAGCCTGAGAAAAGCCTTTTCCGCCGATGTGTCTCTCGGAACGAAGAGGGGGGAACGTAAAAAAGACGTTAACGGCCGGGCGTCATCGGATTCAAACAGCGTGTCAAAGATGTAAATCACGCCGACAATAATCGAGGGAATCTCTTCATACACCAGGACAAATGAAGCCCCGCTTTTCCGCGCCAAAGCTTTGAGGTCCCCCACTTTTTGACCCAATTCCAGCTGGGCCGCATGTTCAAGCGGCGTCATCACCTCCTCCACGCAGGTCTTTTCAAAATTAAGAATGGTATCAACCAAACGCTTTTCATGTTCCGGAATCACGCCCTGGCGAACGCTTTCATTGATCAAATAGTGAAACTCCTCCTTAGTGACAAAGGGGCTTTTCTTCTCGTAGCTGCCGAGAGCTTTGAATAATACATCTGACAGCCGGAGAATAAAGCGTGAAAACGGTTGAAAAAGCCGCGTAAACAACACCATGTAAGGCGCCAGTTGATAGACAAATTCATCGGCCTTTTGGCGGGCATAATCTTTAGGGACGGTTTCCGCAAAAACAATCAAGACGGGCGCCACGCAAAGGGTCACGAAAAATTCATTTTCGATATTAAAATGATGGCTTAAAAGATAGGCTGTCAGCGCCGTCACTGAAACATTCGCCAAATTGTTGCCCACAAGAAGCGCGGCCAAAAGATCCCTCGGTTGGTGGTGCAATCTCTCAACTAATTCGGCCCCCTTTTTTTTCTCGCTCACATACCGTTTCAACCTAAGTTTATTGCATGAAACAAAGGCCATTTCCGAGGCTGAAAAAAAGGCGGAAAGAACAAAACAGATAATCAATAACAGATAAATCACGGGTTCACTCTCCGCACGAATATCTTCGTGATTCTCTGCCGTTCCAATTCGCGGATTTCAAAATAAAATTTCCCAAGGCGGAACGTTTCCTTCAGCTTCGGGATACGGCCCAATTGCTCCAGGATATAACCGCTAAGCGTCTCCGAAACTTCCGATTTAACATCGGCGTTCAGCAATTCATTGAATTTTTGGATAGGGATTTTGCCGTCAACGATAAATTCGTCCTTACCCACCTTTACGGACAGATTTTCCTTTTTCGCGTATTCGTCGTAAATCTCGCCGAAAATTTCCTCCAAAATGTCTTCCAGGGTCACCAAACCGGCCGTGCCGCCATACTCGTCCACGCAAATGGCAAACTTGATTCTGTTTTTCTTCATCTCAAACAAGAGTTCGTCAATGCGCTTGGTTTCTGGGATGTAATGAGGCGAACGCAAAAGTTCCTGCACGCTTTTTTCCGGAAACAGCATAAGCTCCTGCGTGGAAATAACCCCTGAAATATGATCCAAATCCTCATGGTAAACCGGCATATGCGTGTAATGATATTGTTTCAGCATGCGGGCAAGTTCCTCCCGGTTTTCATTGATATCAAAAGCGATCAGCTCCGTGCGCGGCGTCATGATTTCATTCACGCTCCGGCCTTCCAGCTGGAAAAGCCTCTCCAGTCTTTCGCCTTCTGTTTGGTCGAGAACCCCCTCTTCTTGAACGATTTCAATCAAAGCCTGAAGTTCCTTTTCGGAAAATTGATCGGCCGGCCTCATCTTATCATGAATCAGAAGAGACAAAACCCAGTCGGTAACAGCCCGGACCAAACGTCTGAAAGGCATTATGATTTTGGCAAAATAATGCAAGGGGTAGGCGGTCAGCACGCTCAAGGCTTCATTGTTCCGTACGGCCACGGTTTTTGGAATAATTTCACCCGTCACCACCAAAAGCACGGTAAAAAAAGCGATGGCGACTCCGACGCCTGAGTCACCCAGCAAATGGATGGCTATCATGGAAACAATGGCGCTGGCTAAAATCTGAACCAGATTGTTTCCGATGAGAAGGGCTATTAGAGTCCGGCGGGGATTTTCCAAAAGATAATGAATGATTTTGGCCGCTCGAGGGTGGCGGCCGTCAATCCGCCTTCTTTCGATTGCGGAAAGAGAAAACAAAGCGGTTTCCGCCGCGGCAAAAAAAGCGGCGGCCAAGAGCAAAAAAACAACGAAAAGGGTTTCGGGAAGATAGTTCATGCGCCTTTTCCCTGTTGGTAAAGCCGGTTTTGTTTAATGAATCCGGCTACCCTGTCCGGAAGTAAACGGCTTACGGACTTCCCTTCCCGAATCTTTTTGCGGATGTCGGTCGAAGAAATTTTCAAAGGCCGCATGGCAAGCCAAATAAACTTTTTCCTCTCCTCAGCCGCGAGCGACCGGAATTCCGGCCGCTTGGCCACCACAAAATGGCATAGCCGCAGAATGGTGTCAAAAGATTTCCAATGATGCAAGCCCAAAATATTATCAGCCCCTGTCAAAAGATAAAATTGGTCTCTCGGATAACGTTTGCAGAGCGCCTTGAGTGTTTCAACCGTGTAAACGACCCGCTTTTTTTTCAGTTCAAAATACGATATTTTTAATTTAGGTATCCCGGCAATGGCCAGTTTGAGCATTTTTAGGCGAAAATGTGCCGGAGAAATTTCATTTTTTTTGGCTTTTTTATTCGGGGCTAAATACGCGGGGACAAAAAGGATTTTATCTAGTCTGAGTTTTTCCTTGGCTTCCCGGGCGAGATGAATATGCCCGCGGTGAACAGGGTCAAACGTTCCTCCCAAAACACCGATTCTCATCAAAAGGTCCCGTCAAAGGTATGCCTAACGCCCATTAAAAGCATTAGACCTTGTTTAACTGCGCAACTGCCCGTTTCCTTCCACAACATATTTATACGAAGTCAGTCCATCCAGTCCCATTGGGCCCCGGGCGTGAATTTTGTCCGTAGAAATGCCGATTTCGGCGCCGAAGCCATACTGAAATCCGTCTGAAAACCGGGTGGTGGTATTCACCATCACCGAAGAAGAATCCACCTCCCGCACAAATCGGGCGGCCGTTTTCTTATCACGCGTCACAATCGCTTCCGTATGCATTGAGCCGTATTTCCGGATATGACGCATGGCTTCCTCAACGCTGTCGACCACGCGCACAGCAAGGATCAACCCCAGATATTCCTCGTACCAATCCTGCTCCGTGGCAGGCGTGGCATGGGTTAGAATTTTCCGGGTTTCCGCGCAACCGCGCACTTCGCATCCGAGAGCTTCGAGTTTCTTATAAAGCAGCGGCAGAAATTTAGCCGCAATATTTTTATGCACCAGAAGGGTTTCCATGGCATTGCACACGCTGGGCCTCTGGCACTTGGCATTGACCGCAATAGAAACCGCTTTTTTTAAATCCACGGCCTTGTCCACATAAACGTGACAATTCCCCTTGTAATGCTTGATGACGGGAATGCGCGACTGCTCGACCACCTTGCGTATCAAGCTCTCGCCGCCGCGCGGAATCACCAGATTGATGTCGTCGGAAAGTTTAAGCAATTCATCCACCACCTGCCTGTCAGTCTTTTCAACCGGAGTGACGATGTTTTCCGGAAAACGGTTTTTCCGGAGAACGTCCCGGAAAATATCGGCTATGGCTTTGTTGGAATGATAAGCCTCTCTACCGCCCTTCAAGATAACGCTGTTGCCGCTTTTCAAGCAAAGCGCGGCGCATTCCTGGGTCACATTGGGCCTTGCTTCGTAAATAATCAGGATAACGCCCAGCGGCACACGGACTTTCGAAATTTTAAGCCCATTGGGCCGCTTCCACCTCGCCATGACGCCGCCCACGGGGTCGGGCAGTTTGGCCACGGCTTCAAGCGACGCGGCCATATCCTCCACGCGCTTATCATTCAGGGCGATGCGGTCCAAAAGGGCAGGAGAAAGCCCTGTTTCTTTTCCGTAGGCCAAGTCCCTGACGTTTTCCCTAATCAGCATCGCTTTGCCAGCTCTGAACTTGGCGGCTGTTTGTTTTAAAATTTTATTTTTTACAGCCGAAGAAATATTCGCCGCCTCATAGGAAGCTTCCCGGCTCAAGCGGGCTATTTCCCTGGCGTAATCGGCAAGTGAGTTCAACGATCCAGTCACCGCAGCCATTCTTATTCTCCCGTCATGACCACTAAGTTGTCGCGATGAATCACTTCATCGTAATATTTGTATCCGAGAATTTTCCGAATCTCATCCGTGCGGTGCCCGCGGATTTTTTCCAATTCTTCAGCCCCGTAATTAGCGAGACCGCGTCCAATTTCTGTTCCGCGCGCATCCACAATGCGGACCGCATCCCCCAGGCTGAAATCCCCCTTCACGTTGCGGATGCCCGTCGGCAAAAGGCTTTTTCCCCGCTCGACGAGCGCTTTTCGCGCGCCGTCATCCACTTCCAAATCACCCTTGGTGTGGGAAAATGCCAGCCAGTTTTTTCTCAACGCCCGTTTTTTCTCACTGGCATGGAACCAGGTACCCACGGACTCGCCGGCCAAAACCTTCCGAAGGACTCCCTTCTCCCGTCCATTCGCGATAACCATCGGAACGCCTGACTGCATGGCCAGCCGCGCGGCCTCGAGTTTGGCCTCCATGCCGCCTGTCGTCTTGGCCCTGTCATTCGTGTAGAGATGAGCCCGCAACTCCTTATCAATCTGACTGAGTGACTTCACGTGCTCGAGGCGGGTTTTGCCTTTCAGATAAAAACCGTCCACATCCGACAAAATCACAAGAAGATCCGCCCCCACCAGGGCGCTCACGAACGCGGACAGATTATCGTTGTCACCGAAACGGATTTCCTCCGTGGCCACCGTGTCGTTTTCATTAACCACCGGAAGCACCCGCATGCGGAGAAGCGCGTTGAAAGTGTTTCTCGCGTTTAAGTATCGCTCCCTGTCCTGGATGCCATCTCTCGTCAGCAGAACCTGGGCCGTGTGAAATTTCTTTTTCGAAAAGAAATCCTCGTAAATCTTCATTAGTTTGCCC
>ASOC01000106.1 GCA_000405945.1 Candidatus Omnitrophus fodinae SCGC AAA011-A17 | reverse complement strand
GGGGAGAGTAATCTCCCCTCCTACTCGATTCAGAGACCCCGAAATAGGGGGTGTTAACACTTTTGTTAACAGTTTTGCTTCTGGCCCTTGAGTTGGTGAACACTGCAGCAAATTTTTTGCCTTTTTGCCCCCAATCTAACAGCCGTTTAACGGACGAGGCTGAACTACCCAGAACTTGACCCGTTATGATAAAATAAATTGGAGGTGCAAAATGAATCCAGATTTTTTTAATCTCAATAACAGCCTTCAAGCCTCAAGTGAGTTTTTGGACAACGCCTATCCCAAATGCAAAGAAGCCGTAGAGGGTGCCGCCAAAATGGGCGGTGTCATTGTGATCGGCGCATCACTTACTCTCGGCTCTATCCCGAAACCAGTCTTTGCCGATGAGGTCAAACCGAAGCCTCAAGAGACTGCTCATTCCGACGAACGGGAAAATGCAGGCACCTTTTGGATAGTTACGGGAACATCCAATTTATCGGGCGATAGTCCGATGATTTTGGATCGTAACTTATCTCAGGTAGAAAAATCCCTTCACGGGATCAACGGATCAGCCGAGCCGCATCGTGTTTATGAATGGGCTTTGAAAAAAGGCGGCCCCCTGGAGATTCGATCCGTTTAAGGGTGCTCGGGCAGCGGCACTTGGTTACCAAAGGGGTTATCTCAGCACCATCCGCAAGCCCTCGATAGCCATCGCCTGCCTACTGCCCATCTATTTTGGGGACGTTGGTATATCAAATCCTTTCCAGATTAGAAAACCCTCCAACCTTAAAACCGTTGTACTTAGATATTTTTCTGGACTTAAAGCATTCAATCTGTATAATGCTGTATGTTATGAATCTTTCTTTGAAGGAACAACAAGCCTTACGGGAAATCAGAAATCACTTGATTCATCTTGGCAAGTTTCCATCCGTTCGAGAATTGATGAGCGCCTTGTCTTATAAGTCCCCACGGTCTGCCGCCCTCTTAGTCGAAAGTTTGACCCAAAAAGATTTTTTAAAAAGAAAATCAGATGGAAAGTTAATTTTAAATTGGAAATCAGATTCCAACGAAATTAATGCTCAAACTGTAAGAGTCCCACTTGTTGGTTATGTGGCCTGTGGCCAACCGATTTTGGCAGAGGAAAATATCGAAGCAATGATTCCGATTGATACGAATGTTGCCCACCCCCCGCATAAATACTTTCTTTTAAAAGCCAAAGGGGATTCGATGGATTCGGCTGGAATAAATGATGGTGATTTAATTTTAGTTCGTCAGCAAACACATGCGGAAAATGGGCAGACGGTTGTTGCCTTGATCGATGGCGAAGTAACGGTAAAAGAATTCTGTCGGAATAATGGACTGATCATATTGAAACCTCGATCTGCAAATAAAAGTCATCACCCCGTTATTTTAAAAGAAAATTTCTTAATCCAGGGAGTCGTCATTACGGCAATCCCTCAATTTTATAGGAATGAACATGAATAATTCTTACAGTGATGCATTATTAGCTTCAATTTTAAAAGGAACCGTATCGAATGCTTTCGAGGGCCTTCTCACCAAAAACATTAATATAGACAAGGGAATCAGGGGGCGAGCAAGCACCAGTCAAAATCATTTACGTGATTTTCTTTCTTCGCAGCACAAATCCGACCCGACTTTCCCACGTGTGTTGTCAAAAGCAGACCAAGATTTCCTCGGAGGTTCATTTGATAGGCACACAAAAAATTGGCCGCTTGATGACATAGATATTTACTTCCCACTTGATGGATATAATCTTTGGTATATTCAAAATTACAGTCGCCTTCCGTACACTGTAATGTCAGATCATGTTCTCGCTGGAAATCCCTTATTAGGCACTAAATGGTCTGTGGGAGGAATGATTTCATCCTCGAAATTGATAGAAGGTTTTGCGACTGTACTCAAGAACCGATATTCAAGGACTGAGGTGAAACCCAATGGACAGGCGGTTAGCTTGAGAATGTCTCTAGGAGAAACCGAATCCGAGGACGGTTTAGGCTACGATATCGTGCCCTGTTTCTTTTTGAAACCCGATAACTTTTTGGAAGATGCCTTTTATTTAATTCCTGATGGCAATAACGGATGGATTAGAACTAATCCTAAAATCGACTCTAAGATCACGGCTAATCTTCACGTAAAAAACAATGAAACTTTTCGTAAGGTAGTCAAGATAATCAAGTATTGGAATTCTGAAATGCTCAGTGGAACTTTTAACTCTTACTATATTGAATTGGCCATAGCGAGAGGATATGAATCGCAGAATCAAGCAGGAAAAACCATCAATACGCTTCCGTTCGGTATAGCGTTGGGATTTTGGGCACTCAATCAGGCGGCCAAACAAGGTGCCCAACAACCCTGGTTGGCTGGTGCTCCATCAGTGCCATCAGGCACAACAAAAATAACTGATCTTGAATATCTCGATAATGTGCAAAGATATTCGGAAATCGCTTGGGATGATGAGTTGGCGGAACGATATGATGAAGCGTTAAAAAAATGGAAAATTATCTTTGGAGTCAGTTTTGGAAATTGACGGCACCTTGCAAATGAACGGAATTATTCAAAAACAATTAGAAGACAACCAGCTGGATAGGTTGGCAGCCCAACGCCAAATCTACTCTGGTGCAAAAAAAAATTTAATTGCGGAGTTGCTATTAACATTGCCTTTCCCTCTTTGTGCGGTTCTTCTCAAAGTATTTGGACTGAGCATTGAAGTGTTTGCGACTTTTTACAGTATTATTGTTCTGTTTTTAGGAATTTTGTTTTTCTCTCCGTTTCAAAATTCTCTCAAAGAGAAGGCCGCTAAAATTCAGGAGCTTTTTGATTGCGATGTTCTTGAGATGGAATGGAATGAGCTAAAAGTGGGTCAGAAACCAGATGTGGAAGAAATAACGGAAGCTGCTGAAAAAATAAAAAAAAGCTCTCTTTCATATGACAGACTAAAAAATTGGTACTGTGAGGCTGTCGGCAAAATCCCTTTACCGTTGGCTAGAATTATATGCCAACGTATAAATTGCCATTGGGATGCATCTCAACGCAAGTTTTATGCAAACAGCATGTTAATGTTATTTTTATCCCTGGCTTTAATGTCGATATTTATAGGGCTTTCACTGAATTTAACCATCGAAGTCTTTTTAATGACAGTGATAGTCCCTTTGATTCCCGCATCAGAATTTATGATTCGCCAATTCAAAGAACATCTGCAAGCGGCCGACAAGTTGAAAACTTTGAAAGACTACATTCAACGGCTTTGGAATGACGCCGTTTCCGAAAAATTAGACGAACAATCTTTAACAACTGAAAGCCGCCACTTACAGGATGAGATTTACGATTGTCGTTGCAGAAATCCTCTTATCTTTGACTGGCTTTATGATAAGTTAAAGATGGCTAATGAAAGGCAAACCGTAAGTGCGACTGAGATATTCGTAAAAGAGGCTATTGAAAAGGTGGGGCTAACGAGTGGAAAAATCTCTAGCTAAAAGAAAGGTGAGTAAGGCTAATGGCAACCGTAACCAATAAAGAAAAGAATCCCAAACAGCTTCCTCTTTTAGACAAACCAGAGAAGGTTGCTTTGTTGGAGCCTTCATTTAAAGACCCTGCTTTTGCGGGCAACAAAAATCTTCCGATACACAGATGGGTCCCCTGGATAGCTGGGTTTTCTAGCGAATTTGTAAAAGGAGTCCTACGACAAAATTTACTGCATGAAGGAACAGTATTAGACCCTTTTTCTGGTGTTGGTACTACTTTGGTGGAGGCTGTACTGCACGGCCACAAAGCTATCGGATTTGAAATTAACCCATACGCTAAATTGGCATGCGACACAAAGTTGAAAGCCTATTTGGTTGATACCAAACAATTCTCTCAACTCATCAAGAATTTTGAATCCTTTTATTCAAGCAAAGTACTATCTGGATACTCACCCAAGAGTTCAATGCCCTCAGGATTTAAAACTAGAGGGGAATTTTACAGCCCAGACGTTTTAAAAAAGGTTCTCATACTACAAGATTTCATCAACAGCGTTGCTGATTCGGGAATTAAGAATGTTTTTAGACTGGCTTTCGCATCGACGATGGTGCAGTACTCCAATTATTCCTATGAGCCAAGTCTGGGACAAAGAATCAGTTCTGGTAAAAGTGAAATTTTAGATTTTGACATAGAAAAGGTTGTCGTAAAAAAACTAAATGAAATGCTCCAAGATATACTTTGGTATCGTGAGCATCTCCCCGAAAAGAAAGTCGAAGCTAAAATCTATAATAAATCTTTTTTTGGCAACTCAGAACTCAAGGCCAACGCAGTCGATTTAATAATTACTTCCCCGCCATATCTGAACAACTATCACTACAACCGCAACACAAGACCTCAGCTATACTGGTTAGGGTGCGTGCAAAATACTCAAGACATGAAAAAGCTTGAAGAAGCAAATTTTGGAAAATACTGGCAAACAGTGAGAGATGGCAAAGACATAAAACTTGATTTTGCTTTACCGAATACAGATTTAGAAGCGAAACTGGATGAGCTAAAAGAAACCAGAAAAGACAAGGGGCTTTACGGTGGCAGGGGTTGGACTAATTATGCGGCTGTTTATTTTAATGATTGCTATAAATTCTGCTCCATTATGAAGAAAATACTTAAACCAGGTGGTAAAGCCTTTGTTGTGATCGGGAATAGCATCTTGCAAGGTATTTTTATCCCCACGGATGTTTATTTAGGAAAGATCGCAGAAAAAACGGGGCTGGAATTGACAAGGATTGAAGTAGTTCGAAAAGCAAGAATAGGTAATAGCATAATTAATTCCGAATTCAGATTTGGAAATGGAAATGGGAATGGTCAACACACATTGTACGAAGCGATTGTAGAAATTACGAAGCCGAAGGTTTCTCGAAAAACTTGTTAAGAGCTTCAAGAACTTTCTTGCGATTACTCGTTCCCTTTTGGAGCTTTTTTGCCCACGGCCTTCCTGGATGAAGCAAATCCCATTCGGAAAGGGCTTGTTGATACCTTCCCTTACCAGGGTCGTGATTTCCAAACCCATCCACCAAAGAGTTCCATAACGGTTTAAAACGTCTTATTAATTCCGCCTCGACTGGTACGATCAAATCCGCCTCAGCCCCGCTTAATATAATAAATTGGCATTGAAAATCCGTTGCCTTTAAATCTTTCGTATGACTGATATTTCTAGCGTGCTCGTTAATTCGTCTGAATAAGTCAGTGGTCGTTGATTCAATTTTTCTTCCTGTCCTCCACCCGGAAGGAACCGCCTTCCCAATATAAATTGGCTGGACACACGTTTGCTTATTTAGGCAGGCAAGAGGCGCATACACCCCCAATTCTCCTTTGTAATAAAGTGAGTACACCCCTGAGCCTAAAAAGGGCTTTTGAATGGGCAGATTATAAATAGGAGCTTTTGAAAAGAATGAAATGGCATCTTCAACGACACTTCTAAATTTGGGGGATTTAAAAGTATGCGATTCGGTCTCTACCTGCGGTTTATTCCTCATTGTTATTTGATTATCGGTTTTTTTTGAATAAACTTTCGAAAAAAATCCAACAGCTTCGAGCAGCTTATTTTGAAGACCGTGGCAAATTCTTCCCTTCATGTTTTGGGGTCAAGTCTTGACTTTTGACACGTCTCCTTACTTAATCTTCCCCGGCGCTCTTACCGGACTAAAAAATTTAGTCAGACTTTAGCAAAAATATTCCTTTAAGCCCTTAACCTCTTACGGGGCTTTTACCCGCCAGCCTTAGATCCAGCCTTCCAGCGGCATTCAAATACAATCTAGAAAAAAATATTTTCAGTATAGAAACGTCCAGTTTCTGTGAACACCCATGTCGTAAACGGACCTCCCATGAGAGACCATTTTAAAAATCCAAAGCCCAGCCCAAAAATCTGGGGCTAACAAGGCGCTAAAGCCGAG
>ASOC01000105.1 GCA_000405945.1 Candidatus Omnitrophus fodinae SCGC AAA011-A17 | reverse complement strand
AAGCGCTCGCCCCTCCTAAAAAATAAAACAATATTTGAATAAAAAATAATAATTTCATCTAATGTCAGAATTGTTTTACAATTTCGAATTACAGTTATTCATCCGCCCCAGGGAACTTTTTCGAAACTTATCCCCTACCAAGACGCTCCAAGAGCTTCCCGCTTTTTCTAAGTTTATTCCTCAAGAATTCAGCCACGGGCCGTAAAACTTTTAAAATATCATGGTCGTGTATATTGTAATAAACCGTGGTCTTCTCCTGACGGGCTTCAAGAACGCCAATATCTCTCAACGTCGCAAGATGCCGTGACAAATTGGACTGCTCAACGCCCAGCTCTTGGGCGAGCTTCCCGACGCTCGCCTCCCCATTTTTGAGATATTCAATGATCCGAAGACGGATGGGATGAGCTATGCCTTTGAGAAAATCCGCCTTGATTTTAAAAACCATATCATCCATTATTCCGTGATCTTTGCGTTTCACTGCTTTTCGATTCCTCCTTTATTGGAATATGATTATATTATCATAAAGTCATAAATGAGAGAAGGAATGATTCTTCAAAAAGGCAGGGGGCGCGCTTCTAAAGCAGGGTTCCTTTGAGGATAAGGGCGGAAACCGTGAAGTAAATCACGATTCCTGAAACGTCAACCAAGGTCGCTACAAAAGGAGCGGAGGCGCTGGCCGGATCTAAATTAAGGCGTTTCAGAATAAAGGGAAGCATGGAGCCGGCCAGCGTGCCCAGCATTACGACACCTATGAGGCTCAAAGATACCGCTGCTGCAATAGCCAGATAATGAGGACCGTAAAGATGAAAAAAATACTGCCAAATCAAGATGCGTAAAAAACCTATGAGGCCAAGGATACAGCCAAGCCCCAATCCTATACCAAACTCCCGGTAAATGATTTTCCACCAGTCTTTCAATTTGACCTCGCCAAGCGCCATGGCACGGATAATCAGCGTGGTCGCTTGTGACCCCGTATTGCCGCCGCTGGAAATAATCAGAGGCACAAAAAGGGCCAGCACCACGGCCCGGGCTATTTCCTTTTCAAAGTTGGCCATGGCTGAAGCGGTTAGCATTTCGCCGAAAAAAAGAACAACAAGCCATACTGCCCGTTTTTTGAGAAGGTTTAAAAATCCTATTTCCATGTAAGGACGTTCCAGAGCAGCCGTGCCTCCCATTTTCTGAATATCTTCGCTGGCCTCGTCCTGCACGGCGCGCAAAATGTCATCCGCCGTGACAATACCCTTGATACGATTTTTTGAATCAACGACGGGAACGGCGAGAAACTTGTATTGCGCGAAAAGCCGGCTCACCGCTTCCTGGTCCTCATTTTCAGAAACCGTCACGACATCGGTTTTCATAATGTCTCGTATCTTTTTTTCGGGACTGGCCCGGAAAATATCCTGAAAAGACACGACTCCGAGCAGGTGCTGCTCCTCGTCCAGCACAAAAACATAGTAAATCCCGCCCAAACTGGCCTGGGCCTGAAGCCTGAGGTACCGGATGGCCTCATCCGCCGTGACATCAGGCCGGATACGGGCAAAACGGGGGTTCATAAGCCCTCCCGCCTCATCCTGCTGGTACGATAGGAGCGCTTTAACTTCCGTCTGAGTATTACTGTCTAAAAGGGACAAAAGAAGGTCATGCATTTCTTCCGGAGATTTTTGAATCACGTCAGCCGCGTCATCGGGAGGCAGAAGCCGCAGCCAGAGTTTTTTCTCGCCTTCAGGAAGCCGGAAAATCATATCGGTTCTTTCGTTTGCCGAAAGAGTGAGGAAGAATTCCTGCGCCGCGTCACGGCCGAGCAGTTCAAAAGCCTCCGCCCTTTCGTCCGGCGACAACACCTCCCACATTTCCCGGATTTCCGAGGTTGTCAGCTGATACTCTTCTAATAAAGGTTTTCCGCTGTTGTCTGTCATGTTTTTTTCTTTTGAATAAGCCCGCTGGCACTGTCCAGGGCTTCTTTCATGCTCATAAAAACATTATCTTCGCCAATCATATCATAAAGATTGAATTTCAACATTTCATTTAACGGCTGTCCGGAATTAAGAATAGGGGGCAGTACTTAAAAATCAGCGGGTTGCGGGCAGAATTTTGCAGGTGCTGGCGGCCTTGGCAACGAGACGTCTTTTAGAGTCGCGTACCTCGCATTCCAGGAAGTAGAGGGTCCGGCCGTGAGAGAGAATTCTGGCAGTGGCTTTGAGTTCATCCGACGGATAGACAGGTTTGAAAAAGCTGATTTTGAATTCCACGGTAACCCCGGTTTGACCGTCAGGCAAAAGCGCCATAAAAGCAAAACCCATGGTGGAGTCGGCTAAATCGCATAGAATGCCGCCGCAAACCGCCCCGTTGCTGTACACATGATGTTTTTTCACTCTCATGCCGCAAACGGCTTTTCCCTTCCCTGCCTTGATCAGACGGAAACCGATGAATCTTGCGACGGGTGGATTTAATTTTTTTGACATTTTTTACTCTAAATTCGGCACGGAATAATCAACGCGCTTTAAGAGAGCCCTGAGGAAGCGGGCGAAAAGGACAAATTCTCGGAATCCCGTGAAA
The DNA here is from genome assembly GCA_000405945.1 of Candidatus Omnitrophus fodinae SCGC AAA011-A17. Taxonomy (GTDB): domain Bacteria; phylum Omnitrophota; class Omnitrophia; order Omnitrophales; family Omnitrophaceae; genus Omnitrophus; species Omnitrophus fodinae. The sequence continues at coordinate 3,433 of ASOC01000105.1, read as the reverse complement.
GCGGTCTTGAATAACCGGATCCTATGAAAATGCCCCTGTTTGAGCTGGCGGAGCACCGAACGCCAATACCATCTCATAGGAAACCGGGTAAAGGTGAGGGAATCTGAAAACACATTCCACTTTTGCAGCCATAACTGAAAATAGGATGGAATTCGCAAGGGTGAAGAAAAATGGCGGTGAGACGATTTTTCAAGCGCCAAAGCCGCCTGGCGGTAAAGCGTGCGCAATTCCGGAAGGCGGAGCTTCCTCCATTCCCTAATCCTCTTCTGGTATTGCTCCAGTTCCAAGACAACCCTTTCCTCAAGCGAACTGCGATGGCGAGTTTGAAGCCAAACCTCCTCCATTTCAAGCGCGAGTTTGGACCAGCCGATAAGCGTACGCCAAATATCCCGGACGCGGCGCTTGAAGTAAACCCAGCGGCTCTCAAGAGAGTATATCCTGCGACGCTCCCGGCGGCCTTTAAGACGGACAAAGCCGTGCAGCATGGGATGCCCTTCCTCCACTTGAATCGCATTTTTATACCAAATAAAGTTCAAAAAAAGATCCCAATATTTCTGGGGCTTCGCATTTTTTAAAATCCGCTTCATGTTCTCAACACTGTAAAAATCTTTCCACGCTTTTTCATAGCAACGCGTCCACACGCGGGGTTTCATCCGCTGATGGCGAAAAGTCTCGTGAAAGGTATCGAAATTGTTCAAATCCGCATCCATCAAGGTGGCCTTCGAAAGAAATTGGAGGTAATCCATCGAGCCGGGCAAAGGGGTCAACATAAAAAAAGACACCTGGTCAGCGCCCAATTGCTGAAGGTTTTGAATGTCCCGCTGAACGGACTCTTCGCTGTCAAAAGGAAAACCGATGATGTAAGCCAAATGGGTGGAAATGGCCGCTTCGTGATAGGCATTTACCAGATTCTTGAAATCAGTAACGCGGTTTTGCTTCTTGCCCGCGGCCTTTAAATTCTCTTCATTAATACTTTCCATACCTATAAAAACCTGGCTGCATCCGGCGCGAGCCGCTTTTTCAATAAAGCCCGGAATACGATGCGATTGGGTGTCGACCTGAATCATGAAAGAAACAGGAATGGACTCTTCCTCCCGCAGCCGGATCAGCATGTCAAGAATAGGCTCCCAGTTTTTATTACGGCAAAAATTATCGTCCGTGAAAAAATAATAAGAAACGTTATGCTGCCGATAATTTTCCCGGATTCTTTCCGCGATGCTGTCCACGCAGCGGTAACGCATCTGGCGGCCCTGCACATTGATAACTGTGCAAAAAGTGCATTGAAAAGGGCATCCCCTTCCGCAATCCAGAGTGGCGAAATGTTTGACCGCGTACCGGTTGAGCAAATTTTTAGGAATGCGCGGCATCGGAGCCCGGGATATATCCGGCGATTCCTGTAAAAAATTATAGAGGGGCATTAATGAATTATTCAACGCGTCTTTAAGAATCATTTCCCAACGGTTCTCAATCTCACCAGCGACAAGCGTGACTCCGGCCTCTTGAAGCGCCCGCAAATCCGCAGGCATTTCGGGAAGAGTTGAAATGACACCGCTGACGTGAAAACCGCCTATCAAAACGTCAAGGCCTTGGCGCCTAAACTCAAGGGCGAGGTCCGCGGCGCGCGGGAATTGATTGGTCTGAACCCCCACAAGACACACGATCGTCTTAGTGCCTTTGCGGCGGTTCAAGCGCGCAATCCCTTCAACATCCACCCTCTGAACCGTTTCATCAATGGCGTCTATCCGCCACTTCAAGTTATTTCCCAAAACGCCCCGGTTTTTGACATCTTCGCTTAAACCGTAAAGACAAGCCAGGGTATTACTCGGAAGAACTCCCTTCCAGTAACGGATCACATAGCCATCGTCATCGTATTTCGAAGGTTTGATAAGGCACAAATGCAGCCTGTCAAACAAAGGAAACGTTTCCGCAGCCGTGTGCCCAAAATTGACCATGTTATTAAAAACCTCCCGCTGTTTTTTCAAAATTATCCAGTAATTGATTCATCATTTCACGAATTTGCCGCATTTTTACTGTCTCCGCCAGAATACTCTGCGCGGTTTGAACATACTTGCCTTTTTTCACACCGCCGCCGCAATTTTTAATTAGCGCCTGAATACTCTCCGGAGATGATTCCAGATGAAATTGCAGGCCCAGTACGCGGCGGCCGTACGCAAAAGCCTGGTTGGCACAACCCGCGCTTCCGGCCAGCCGGGTGCAGCTTGAAGGCAAATCAAAAGTGTCACCATGCCAATGAAACGCGGTAAATTCAGAAGGAAAAGCACCGAAAACCGGTGATTTTTTTCCTTCTTCGGTCAAAGAAACCGGATGCCAGCCCATTTCATTATACCTGTTTTTAAAAACCTTGCCACCCAGACCCTCGGCTAAAAGCTGGGCTCCGAGACAAATGCCCACGACCGGCTTCCCTCCGGCCACCGTTTCCTTGATAAACTTCTTTTCCGCGGTAAGCCACGGGTATTCGCTTTCATCTCCCGCGCTCATGGGACCGCCCATGATCACGAGCCAGTCAAAATCATCTACAGACGGTAGAGTTTCATTCTCGAAAAATAAAGTTCTTGTAGCGGCATGTCCCTTGTCTTTTGCCCACTCACCGATATTGGACAAATCCTCAAAGGCCACATGCTGCAGTGAATGTAGTCTCACCGAATTTTCCGTTCAATCTTCCAAATGGCAGCAGCTGCTTTTCTTTTCAGGAAGGCCTTTGATTTTACTAAAAATCTGCTCCCGGTCTTCTTCAGTGGTCATGTTGTCAATAATCGGATAAAGAATTTTTTCCTCTTTCCAATTATGCGCGCCCAACAGCTCCAAAAGCGTCTTTTCGGCGTTATCCGAATCAAATTTTTCCGAAAGAACGCATTCGTGAACGCTCTCAAGCGCAGCTTTAATCTCCTGATGGTCATGACGCATCACAGTCGTGGGCCCGCCGCTTTGCATGCCCGTTACTTTTTCAAAAATCGGGAACAAAATATCTTCTTCCCAAAGGATATGCCGTTCAAGCCCGGTTTTGAACTCCCTGAAAAAATCCCTTGCCTTGGCCGGGCTGTCTTTTTTGTTTTCCTGAAATTTCACGAACAGAGCATCCAGCCTTTTATGATCGCCTTGAAAAAAGGAAACAACCTTTTCGCCCGCCATAAGATCTCCCTTCAGTGACCTTTTTGTTTTGACATCCTTGTCATTGCCAGGTTTTGTATCCGAATATATTTTGCATGCGTTTGGAAAGCATAACTTGTCGTTTGGGATTCCAATTAAATTTACCCTTCATGCTTGTGACATCCGCGATGGTTTTTTGGCTTAGCGTCAGTTTGATCTGTTCGCAAGCGGGAGCCCAAATAGGATGAGGGGTGCAGGCATCATTCTCATTGCAGGCTTTCTGCCCCATGATGCGCTTGAAAAGCGATGACCGGGGACATCCTTT
>ASOC01000104.1 GCA_000405945.1 Candidatus Omnitrophus fodinae SCGC AAA011-A17 | reverse complement strand
GCCTCCGGCGGCCGTCCCCGCTGCAACCGGGGCCGTGGCCATTCCAACCGCCCCGCCCACGGTTCCCACGGTCATTAGCGAAGCCGCAAATACATAAACTTTTTTTCTGTCGCTCACCGGTCCGTTATAAGGAATGTCCCCGCTTTTAACCTTTGGGTCCAGCATCCTATAGTCCGGTCTAATGTACGACTGCCTCAAACCGGTGAAAGGGTCGGGGATAACATCACCTTCCGGAACAATGCTCACGTAAGGCTTACCGGTTTTTGGATGCTGTCTCACAATCACTTGCGTGTGCGTCACGTCCCTCACTTCTTTGGCAGGTGTCGATTCCGAAAAAACCGATCCAACCGGCAGAGCCAACAACACCGCGCACGTCAAAGCTGTGATCCGTCTTTTCATGTTCATGACTGGCCACCCGCCGCCTGAACAGCCATCACCGCGCCAACCGCGCGGTGCGGGTGGTCCGAGCGGCCAGCCGCCGCCTGAACAGCCCGTCCTGCAGGTATTGAATGACAGCCAGAATATTCCGCTCAATAGCCGCGTTTAAATTAACTTCAGGACCGCCCTTTTTCTTAAACACAGCTTTGGCATCACTCACGCCCCGCGACTTATACCGTACTAAAACATTCAAATCTGGGTCAAGCACCAGGGTTGCCGTCTCCAGCACCAGGGTTTGTCCCTTCATGGTCACCCGGTTCCTAAAATCCTTGATTTTCACCACAACCAGGCGGGAAATGCCGTAGCGTTTGAGAATCTCGGGTGTGGGTTCGGTTTCCAGATAAATAAATTCCTCAAAAGTGTCCTGCAAAGCCTCAATCATCATAGGCGCAAAGGCCTCACCCACGTGAAAGGTTTGAGGGTCAGCTGAAAGACCGCCCCTGTCCTTGGATTGGAATTTCATGACAGAGGGCGGAAGATAAAGCGCCACCCTTTCGTGGCAGTAGGAAACCTGGGTGATAAAACTTTCGGATAGAAGTCCCGGCGCATGAATGTCCCAACCAAATAGACGGGCGCATCCGGCGAACGACAGCGTCAATCCTATCAATCCCGCAGAAGCAATAAGCCCGGGACGGTTTTTCATTGCTTATGACTGGACTTCAATCAACCCGCAACCAACACGGCCGCCGGCATTACCCATAGAGGTTCAGGATACCGGCCGTTGGCGGCGGTCGGCCGCCCGGTCATCCAGCACCGCACGGTTGGTGCGGTGCCGGCTGGTCCGGCTCCTGGGTTGCCAGAATAGCGAAGGCGAGATACCCGCAGGTCACGATAAACGAAAGCCAGAAATTAACGGGAAGCACAAAACCCGGGTAAATGATTTTAAGCGCCTGCAGGAACATCACCGGCGTTAAAGCGAAAAAACAAAGATTCAGGAGTTTTTCATACGCGAGCTTGCCTTTTCGGAAAATATTGATAAGAAGGGCCGGAAGCGAATAAAAAAACGCGGCGGCTATTTTCCAGGCAAAGAAAACAAAAAATACAACCACGAAAACAAGGGGATTCGCGAAAGGCCTGATGGCCGCGTAAAAGCGCCAGACCACTTCCCCGTCAACATGCAAGTCCTGCCAATTTTTGGAAACCTCACCCGGCTGGGGACGCGCGTCCACGATGCGGTGCTCATTCTTGGTTCTGTCCCAGGCATAGAGTTTGGTCTTGGTGACATAGAAGATACTCTGCCGTATCTCTTCATCCGTGATTGTTTCCCGGTTGGTGTCCACCATTAGTATCGTGCCCCATTCCGGATGGGTCATCGAAAAAGGCTGCTGCACGGTGGTCTGGACTCCGTCGCGGGTGAACACGAGCGGCGGCATATTCTCCCTCACCCATTGCGCACCTTGATTGATTTTGGGAAGTATGGAAAAAGAAAAGGCCACCCCAGAGGTTAAAGAAACAATAAAAGCCAGATACAGGAGATAAAGGACGCCTTTGCCCAGGGAAGCGCGGGACATCTCGCGGTAAAACCTGCGGCTAATAAGGCTTAGGATAGGTGAAAAAATAAATTTGCCCATATTAGTAAGTGCCTGTATTATATCTAAACCATGGAGCAACGAAAGCGAATTATTTACGTTTTCTTTTTCGCCCTTCTGCTTTTTGTGACCTTCCAGCTCCTGCGCATTTTTTCGCCTTTTTTTGAGACTTTCTTCTGGGCCGCCATACTTTCTTTTGCTTTTTACCCGCTCTACGAATTCATCAAGCGGTTTTTGAGGCATGAAACCGTGTCCGCCCTGATCACCACCGTGGTGGTAGTGCTGGGGGTTTTCCCTCCGACCTTTGTGGTGCTGACCAATCTTGTGGGACAAACCTTGGATCTTTACAAGGGTGCTCACGCATACATCAGAGAGGGCGGCATTGAATCGCTGATCCAAACCGTTCAATCCTACGGATGGTTCCAGACCTTTCAGGAAAAAGTGCTAAGCTCCGAACTGTTGAAGAAAAACCTGTCCAATATTCTTCTCAAGACCACGCAAATGCTGGCCAATTTGGCCACGGCCCATCTGGCCAAAATCACCAAGAACGTGTTTTTTATTCCCGTGAACGTGATTCTCATCATCTTTTTTCTTTTCTTCCTGCTCCGCGACGGCGAAAAAATCTACCGTTTCATCTATCAACTCACCCCCATGGAAGAAAGTGACCGCAAAGCCGTGTTTTTAAAGCTCAATGATGTTTTTTCGGCCGTCATTCGCGGGCAGTTTTTCACCAGCATCATGCAGGCCATTCTGGCCGGCCTTAGCTTTTTCTTTCTCGAGCTGCCCGCGCCCTTTTTCTTCGGCGTGGCAACCTTTTTCACCTCCACCATTCCCATCACCGGCGCATCCACGGTGTGGGTCCCTTTCGCGGGGTACCTTTTCCTGACCCACCAAATTCACAAGGCGGTGATTCTCACCCTGATCGGTATTTTTGTCATCAGTTTGAGTGACAACATTCTTAAACCCATCGTGATCGGGGAAAGGACCAAAATTCCGGTGTTTCTTCTTTTTCTGGGGATATTCGGAGGGTTGAGGATTTACGGCCTTATCGGGATTTTCCTGGGGCCTGTTTTTATCGCGCTTTTCCTCGCCCTGGTCAAAATCTACCAGGAACGCTACGACCATAACCGCTGATTTAAATTTCACTTCGTATTGTCCTTGAGAACAATAGCGGCCATATCGCTTTTGGGGTCGTCTTCCAAAACTTCCTTGGCCAAATCACGGGCCCGGTTTTTGTTCCCGGCCTGAAGATAGCTTAGCGCCAGGAATTCCATGGCCTTCAGGTCATCCGGATTCAAATCCAGAGCGCGCTCCAGATAGGGAATAGCTTCCTGATAACGATCGGTTTCCGCGTAAAAACGGCCCAGCGCGTAATACCCTTCCGCGGAATTGGGATTTTTGGCCACGGCTTTCTTGGCTTCGCGGATGGCGCTTTCATAATCCTTGCCGTAAGCGTAAATCACAGCCATGTCCAGATACACACGCGGAAAATCAACACCCGCGTGCTCCGCTTCCTCAAAATAGCGCAGGGCCTGCTTGTAATCCCCCTTGCCGAAATAAGCCTGTCCGAGCACGGCATAGGCTGTGCTGAAATTCGCGTCTTTTTCCAGCACCAGACGCGCTTCCGCCATGGCGCTCGCCCATTGCTGCAATCCGAGGAGGGCCTTGGCCTTTAACAGATGAAGCTTCAAATCATCGGGCTTTTCAGTGAGCAGCATTTCCGTTTTTTTCAATGCTTCACCGAATTTCCCGGCGCGGGAGTCGCGGTTGATTTGTTTGTAAAGGTCAAGCGTCTCTCCCCGCGCGTGAAAAACAGGAAGGGCCAAAAAAACCGTCAGCGTTAAAAGACAGAGTTTTGTTTTCATTTTAGAAGATACCCCTGAAATAATGTCGCGAGCCCGAGGAAAGAAAAAAATCCCACCACGTCCGTGACCGTGGTCTGAATAATGCTGGAAGACTGGGCCGGGTCCCAGCCTATGGATTTCATGAAAATGGGAATGGCCGCTCCGGTAACGCCTGCTGCCACCATGTTGATGACCATGGCCAGGCCTATCACCAGCCCCAGCCAGGGATTTCCATGCCATAGAATCGCGGCGCCCGCTGTCACCAGCCCTATCACGATACCGTTCAGCAGACCCAAAAGGCCTTCCTTGAACACCACCTTTCCGGCCATACGCGGCTCCACTTCATGCATGACCAAACCCCGCATCACCACGGCCAGCGATTGAGCGCCCGCGTTGCCTCCCTGGCCGGCCACAATGGGAAGAAAAACCGCTAGAACCGCAAGGCGCGCTATCATGTCCTCGAAAAGGCTCACCACCGAGGCCGCGAGAAATGCCGTGGCCAGATTCACGTGAAGCCAGCCCACCCGTTTTTTGAGTGAAAACCAAAGTGGTGAAAAAACTTTTTCGTCACCGCCGGCACCGAACATTTTCTGGATATCTTCCGTGGCTTCTTCCTGCGCCGCCTCGACCAATTCATCCATTTTAATGGTCCCCAATAGGCGTTTCTCGTCGTCCACTACGGGAATGAACATGAAACGCTGATGCGCGGCCACGCGTGCCACCTCTTCCCGGTCGGTTTTGGCGTTCACGGCAAAAACATTGGGCAGCATCACGGACTGCAAGTCCGCGTCCTCCTCGCCTAGCAGCAAATCTCTCATGTTCAGAACGCCTATCAGACGATTGGCCGAGTCGGTCACGTACACGTAACTGACCGGGACTTTTTTCCGGGCCATGGACCGCAGGCGGCGCACCGCTTCCCTCACCTTGAAATCGCCGCGAAAAGCCAGGAACTCTTGCGACATGATGCGGCCCGCCGTGTCTTCGGGAAAAGTCACCAGCGTGCGGATCTTTTCCGCGCAATCCGGATCCACCGCTCCGAGATACGCGGCCCGGGTCTCTTCGGGCAAATTGAGCACCAATTCGGCGGCCCGGTTGACGGTCATGAGGCTCAAAATTTCCACGGCTTCGGTCAAAGCTATTTTCTGAAAAAGCTGGGATGCGTAATGCGGCTCCATGCAATCAAAGGCGCGCGCCACAAGCGGGGCCGGGACTTTTTTCAAAATAAAAAGAGAGCCGGCTTCGCCCAGCGATTCAAGGTTGTGCGCGGCATCCGCGGGATCAATTTCGAAAATCTTTCTAATAAATGAGGTGGTGATGGGCTGAACCATAAAATGGATTATACTTTCTGAAGCACCTTTTTCCCAAAAAATTTTATCACTTCCTCCCGCCAAGCCCGGTAAACGGGAATGCCCCAGTAAGGAAGCGGATTGTAATCATCCGTGAGCAACCGGCCGCCGGACAAATCCTGTTTGGCGCGGTTTGAGTCAAGGGTTTGAATAAGCGCGGCCTGCTCTTCGGCCGGCAGTCCCGTCGCGCGCGGCATCAGGCTCAAAGGCTTGTCCGAGGCGAAAAAAATAATATTCCCCACGCGTTCGTTTCCTTCCGCGTGAAAAACCTCAACATAGGCGAAAACACTTTGCAGGGTTTTGAGGATGGCCCTGGAAACGCGGGCCGGGTCGCCCTTGAAAAAACCGGCGGAATTGATACCAATCACGCCGTCTTCCTTTAAGAGGCGCTTCACCTCCAGAAACATTTCGCGCGTGAAAAGATGGGCCGGCTGATCATAAGAAGAAAAAGCGTCGAGCACAAAGGCGTCGTACCGGCCCTGAAGCGAGCGCATCACCCGGCGTCCGTCTCCGAGCAGAATACGCCCTTTTTCAGAATCATATCCGAAATATTTCCTGGCTATTCCCTCCATCCGGGGGTCAATCTCAATCACGTCCACTTGAGCGCCGTAACGCGAAAAAAGACCCGACAGCGTGCCGCCGCCAAGACCTATCATGAGCATATTTTTGATTTGCGGTCGGTAAATAAAAAGCGCGGCCAAATACATGGCGTAAGGAGTGTGCTCGAAAAGCGTCTCTTCCGCGCCGCCTTTGACAGCGGAGGGTGCCCCAGCGCCCATGCGCTGGGACTGCAAGACGGCAGCGAAACTGGAAGTTTCGCTGCCAGCCGCCCCGGAAAAACGTGATC
>ASOC01000103.1 GCA_000405945.1 Candidatus Omnitrophus fodinae SCGC AAA011-A17 | reverse complement strand
TGTAGAACTCAAGTTATATACTTGAGTTCTGCAAATTTTAGGTAACTGACAATAAGCCATAAAAAGCTTGACAGGGATGGGGCATCTGACTAGTATATGGGCCTGCCCTAGGGGCCAACTTTGAAAATCAGTCAAAAAGCACTTTTGAATAAAAAGTGCTTTTTTTCTCGGTAATTAAAAATTTGTTCTTTGATAGACTACTAGTGTGCGGAGCCAATGTTTAAGCTTTGGCACCGTTAGCGCGGCACCGTCCGAAAGGAAGGGGCACGTGGAAACGGTGCGAAACTCTATATTATGGAGAGTTTGATTCTGGCTCAGAACGAACGCTGGCGGCGTGGATTAGGCATGCAAGTCGAACGAAGCTTTAGCTTTTTCGAAGCTTAGTGGCGAAAGGGTGAGTAACACGTGGGTAATCTGCCTTTGGGGCGGGGATAACCTTCCGAAAGGAGGGCTAATACCCGATAAGCTCACAATCTCTTCGGAGAAAGGGAGAAAATGATAGGGACTCGGCGCAAGCCGTGCCTGTCACCTAAAGATGAGCCCGCGACTTATCAGGTAGTTGGTAGGGTAATGGCCTACCAAGCCTATGACGAGTAGCTGGTCTGAGAGGATGGTCAGCCACATCGGGACTGAGACACTGCCCGGACTCCTACGGGAGGCTGCAGTCGAGGATATTTCGCAATGGGGGCAACCCTGACGAAGCGACGCCGCGTGGAGGATGAAGGTCTTCGGATTGTAAACTCCTGTCACCAGGGACGAAAGGTATGGGGATAACATTCTCATACTTTGACTGTACCTGGAGAGGAAGCCACGGCTAACTCTGTGCCAGCAGCCGCGGTAATACAGAGGTGGCAAGCGTTGTTCGGATTTACTGGGTGTAAAGGGCACGTAGGCGGTTCGGAAAGTCGGATGTGAAATCCTATGGCTTAACCATAGAATGGCATCCGAAACTTCCGGGCTAGAGTGTGGGAGAGGAAGATGGAATTCCCGGTGTAAGGGTGAAATCTGTAGATATCGGGAGGAACACCAGTGGCGAAGGCGATCTTCTGGCCCATTACTGACGCTCAGTGTGCGAAAGCAGGGGGAGCAAACGGGATTAGATACCCCGGTAGTCCCTGCCGTAAACTATGGACACTAGGTGTCGGTTGCGTTCATACGCAGTCGGTGCCGTAGCTAACGCAGTAAGTGTCCCACCTGGGGAGTACAGTCGCAAGGCTGAAACTCAAAGAAATTGACGGGGACCCGCACAAACGGTGGAGCATGTGGTTTAATACGACGATACGCGTGGAACCTCACCCAGGCTTGACATGTAGGAAGTAGGAACCTGAAAGGGGGACGACCGGTATCCAGCCCGGAACTTACACAGGTGTTGCATGGCTGTCGTCAGCTCGTGTCGTGAGATGTTGGGTTAAGTCCCGCAACGAGCGCAACCCTTATCCTTAGTTGCCAACGGGAAAGCCGGGAACTCTAAGGAGACTGCCTGTGATAAACAGGAGGAAGGTGGGGACGACGTCAAGTCAGTACGGCCCTTACGCCTGGGGCTACACACGTGCTACAATGGCCGGTACAAAGGGTCGCGAACCCGCGAGGGGGAGCCAATCCCAAAAAACCGGCCCCAGTTCGGATCGGAGGCTGCAACTCGCCTCCGTGAAGCCGGAATCGTTAGTAACCCCACATAAGTCACGGCGGGGTGAATACGTTCCCGGGTCTTGTACACACCGCCCGTCAAGTCACCCGAGTTGGTTGCACCCGAAGGCATCGATCTAACCCGCAAGGGAAGTAGATGTCGAAGGTGTGATTAGTGAGGGGGACTAAGTCGTAACAAGGTAGCCTTTCCGGAAGGAGAGGCTGGATCACCTCCTTTCTAAGGAGTCCTTCGGGACTACTTATATGAAAGCATTGGCTCCCACGCTAGTAGTCTTCATTTTTTGTGTTTTGACAGGACTGGTTAATTGGTTAATTGGTTCTGATTAACCGATTAACTACTTAACCAATTGGGCCCATAGCTCAGTTGGTTAGAGCACTGTGCTGATAACGCAGGGGTCAGTGGTTCGAATCCACTTGGGCCCACCATCATTCATACACATTGATTCGATCCCCATGTGGAAGCCCGAAGAGGGATTCCATTTTTATGGGGATGTAGCTCAGCTGGGAGAGCACCTGCTTTGCAAGCAGGGGGTCAGGGGTTCAAATCCCCTCATCTCCAAATAGCGCTTGGGATTTGAAGGGAGCACTTGATAACGCGACCTTATGGGAGCGTTAGTATATCAAGTGCGGGTGGCCGACCGGAGCCCCGAAGGGGCGGAGGCGACAAATCCTGAAGCGTCAACCATCGGGGTTGACGCGGAATGCCGAAAGCAAGAGTCTTTCGGCGCTCATCTTCACAGTTTTAAAAATTGATAATCCGGACTTTTATACTTTATAGAAGTTGAAGTTTTTGTTCTTTGACAACTGCATAAGATCGCAAAAGCATGCTCGATTGCGCAAGCAATCGGGCTCATTGATTTTTCATTAGTCGTGAAAATCAATGTCTTCAGCCGACCCTGGTTGCCCGCAAAACGGGTGATCAGGTGGATGCATACAATTGCATCGTTCTTAGAAGGTTAGTAATTTAGTCAAGCTACTAAGAGCCTCTGGTGGATGATTTGGCGGTGGAAGGCGATGAAGGACGTGGTAAGCTGCGATAAGCGTGGGGGAGTTGCAAACAAACTGTGATCCCGCGATTTCCGAATGGGGCAACCTGCTGGGGAGTAATCTCCAGGATGGGAAACTGAATACATAGGTTTCTTAAGCCACACGGGGGGAACTGAAACATCTAAGTACCTCCAGGAAGAGAAAGAAATTCGATTTCCTGAGTAGCGGCGAGCGAAAGGGAAATAGCCTAAACCGTAGGCATGCAAGCCTGCAAGCGTTGTGCTTACGGTGTTGTGAGCGAGACTGTCGCCCATTGCAGTGGGCGAGGGAAGTTACCAAACTGTTTTTTAGTCAAAGTGCCTGGAACGGCGCACCCAAGAAGGTGATAGTCCTGTAGGCGAAAAAAAACAGTCTTCCTTGGTTTTTGCTCAAGTATTGCCTGATAAGTGGAACCAGGCAAGAATCCGGGAGAACCATCTCCTAAGGCTAAATACTCTCCATCGACCGATAGTGAACAAGTACCGTAGGGGAAAATTGAAAAGAACCCCGGTGAGGGGAGTGAAATAGAACCTGAAACCAGAGAGCTTACAGGCGGTGGAAGGGCTATGCACATTCTTCGGAATGTGAAGGCCTGACTGCGTGCCTTTTGCATAATGATCCGGCGACTTATTGGATGCAGCGAGGTTAATTTCTGTGAGGAAAGAAGCCGTAGCGAAAGCGAGTGCGAAACGCGCGACAAGTTGCATTCAATAGACCCGAAGCTGATTGAGCTTACCATGGCCAGGATGAAGCGAAGGTAACACTTCGCGGAGGTCCGAACTAGTTTACGTTGAAAAGTGCTTGGATGAGCTGTGGTAAGGGGTGAAAGGCCAATCAAATTCAGTAATTGCTGGTTCTCCCCGAAATAGCTTTAGGGCTAGCCTTGGATAAATTAGTAACGGGGGGTAGAGTACTAGATGGGCTAGGGGGCCTACCAGCCTGCCGAACCCAATTAAACTCCGAATACCCGTTACCTTACTCCAGGAGACAGACAGCGAGGGATAAGCTTCGTTGTCGAGAGGGAAACAGCCCAGACCGCCAGCTAAGGTCCCTAAATTGAAACTAAGTGGTAAAGGATGTGAAGATTCATAGACAACTGGGATGTTGGCTTAGAGGCAGCCACCATTTAAAGAGTGCGTAACAGCTCACCAGTCAAGAGTCTTCGCGCCGAAAATGATCGGGGCTCAAGTTTCGTACCGAAGCTGCGGATTTACGAATCTCTTCGGAGCATTCGTGAGTGGTAGGGGAGCATTCCCAACACGCTGAAGCCGTACCGTAAGGAGCGGTTGAGAGTTGGGAAGAGATGATGCCGGAATGAGTAGCGATTAAACGGGTGAAAAACCCGTTCGCCGTAAACCTAAGGTTTCCCGGGGAAGGTTAATCCGCCCGGGGTTAGTCGGCCCTAAGGCGAGGCCGGTTAGGCGTAGCCGATGGACAGCAGGTCAAAATTCCTGCACCGCTTAACGAGCGTTTGAATCTTATGAGTGCGCAGTAGGCTAGACAATCGCGTGATTGGTTGTACGCGTCCAAACCCGTACCCTATTCTGTAATGGGATAGGAGAGAGGTGTTAGGGAGCCCGACCGCGAGGAAGGGCGAACTTGTTCACGCCACGCTGCCGAGAAAAGCTCGTAAGATGAGTTCGTTGAGTGTCCGTACTATAAACCGACACAGGTGGGTAAGGAGAAAATCCTAAGGCGCTCGAGTTAATACTCTCTAAGGAACTAGGCAAAATGGCCCCGTAACTTCGGAAGAAGGGGTGCCTCTGTAGGGTGAAGTTCCTGCGAATGGAGCCCGAAGAGGTTGCAGTGAAATGAGCCAGGCGACTGTTTAACAAAAACACATCTCTCTGCTAAGTCGATAAGACGACGTATAGGGAGTGACACGTGCCCGGTGCTGGAAGGTTAAGGGGAGGCGTTAGTGCTGGCCGCAAGGCCGGTGCAAAGCATCGAACTGAAGCCCCAGTAAACGGCGGCCGTAACTATAACGGTCCTAAGGTAGCGAAATTCCTTGTCGGGTAAGTTCCGACCTGCACGAATCGTGTAACGATCTGGCTGCTGTCTCAGAGAGTAACTCGGTGAAATTGTAGTAGCGGTGAAGATGCCGCGATCCCGCGACTAGACGGAAAGACCCCGTGCACCTTTACTGTACCCTGGTATTGGATTTTGGTTTGATTTGTGTAGCATAGCCGGGAGACGTTGAAGCCCAGGCGCTAGTTTGGGCTGAGTCACAATGTGAAATACCGGTCTGATTAAACTAAGGTTCTAACCTCATTCCGTGAATCCGGGTGGGGAACAGTGCCAGGCGGGCAGTTTGACTGGGGCGGTCGCCTCCCAAATTGTAACGGAGGCGTTCAAAGGTTCTCTCAGTGCGGTTGGCAATCGCACGTCGAGCGTATAGGTATAAAGAGAGCTTAACTGTGAGACCAACGAGTCAAACAGGTGCGAAAGCAGGACTAAGTGATCCGGTGGTAGAGAATGGAATCGCCATCGCTCATCGGACAAAAGGTACGCCGGGGATAACAGGCTTATCGGATCCAAGAGTTCATATCGACGATCCGGTTTGGCACCTCGATGTCGGCTCATCGCATCCTGGGGCTGGAGAAGGTCCCAAGGGTCCGGCTGTTCGCCGGTTAAAGCGGTACGTGAGCTGGGTTCAGAACGTCGTGAGACAGTTCGGTCCCTATCTGTCGTGGGCGTAGGAGTTTTGAGGGATTCCCTCTCTAGTACGAGAGGACCGAGAGAGACAGACCTCTGGTGTGACGGTTATCCTGCCAAGGGTAAGAGCCGTGTAGCTATGTCTGGAAAGGATAAGCGCTGAAAGCATCTAAGCGCCAAGCCTTCCCCAAGATAAGAACTCCCAACTCGTCGCGAGACGGGTACTAAGGCCCCTGGAAGACTACCAGGTTGATAGGCCGGAGGTGTAAGAGTGGTAACACTTTTAGCTCACCGGTACTAATTGGCCGTTCGGCTTGACTATTTGTAATAATAAATAGTCATTTACGCGAGAACGAAAAGGTTGAAGTGCTTTTGCGGCTTATGCAGTTGTATATTTTCGCCCGGCTTTTAAGCCAGGGCAGCGAGTCTCCGGTGGTCATAGGAGAGGGGCCACACCCGTTCCCATTTCGAATACGGTCGTTAAGCCCTCTTCCGCCGATGGTACTGCCTTCGAAACGGGGGTGGGAGAGTAGGTAGCTGCCGGGATTAAATTCAAATCCCCGCATTGATTCAATTCAGTGCGGGGATTTTTTTTGCCTGCATGCGCGCGGTGGCAGCGGCTTTTTTAAAATCCCCAGTTATGGCTTTTGAATTTCCCCACTTTTGGAGTAAAGAGGAGGGGAAAATGGAGGATGAAGTGAAGGGTTTGGGGGTTGAGGAAAGAAAAGAGGGCGGAGGCATGGAGCAAGGGTCGATTCCTTCAAGAGCGGAAGCAGAAAGCTTTCGTTTGAAGGAGGGCGACGTGATCCGGCGGGAAGAGTTTCAAACGATTCAAGTATTGAAGCGGGAAGGGATGAAGAGAAGCAAGGTGGCGCAGATATTAGGGATAGACCGCAAGACGGTGGGAAAGTATTGGAAGAAGGCGGCCTGGGAAAAGAGGGCTGGGGTGAGGAAGGGAATGATTTTGGATCCCTGGCGGGAGCGCCTTTTGAAGCGTGCGCCCC
>ASOC01000102.1 GCA_000405945.1 Candidatus Omnitrophus fodinae SCGC AAA011-A17 | reverse complement strand
CTTGTCATGAATGCCACAGATTATACGAAAGTTTCGGCTGACGAGACAGTGGGCCTGGAAGATGACTTGGCGCCTGGTTTTATCATTTCCCTGGTCAGAGGTTTTTATCACGCGGACCTTCATGAAGGAAATATCATGGTGGAAAAAGGCGGAGTCAACCGGAGTTGGCTTCTCGACACGGGCGCTATGGGAACGATTTCCCAGAGGGATTTGAAAAGGGTCGCTTTGCTGCTCAGGGCCTTGCGCATGCGGGATGCCGTGACGGCACGTAAATGCGTGGCCGCTCTGTATGGCAATATCGAAATGACTGCCGCGGAACAGGAAAAAATTATCAAAGAATCATTCGACAGGGGAAATGTGATGCAAAGCATTTTTCATATCCTGAAAGAAATGAAAGGCGATCCCCGGTATGATTTTCTTCAACTGATCAAGGCTTTTACGGCCGCCGGCTTTATCTTGAGGCATCTTTCAATTATTCCGGATAAGGAAGAAGCCAGACTTGAGTCTGCTGGGCCCGGGGAAGAAGTTACGGAGGAAGCACCGGAACCGATTTTTAACGCGGATCAAGCCAGCGTCGGCACTCTTGTTGATATGGTGATATCGGACAGGACAGCCGAGAGTGATAAAATCAGCGCCCTTCAAAAGCTTGTGGGAGCTGTGGCAGCGATCACTGAAAGATGGTCTATGACAGATGAGCAGCGCCGAATAAGCGATATTACTGACACTGTCCTTACTGAAATTATAGCGAATAAGAACTATCCGGATGAATTGAGAGGTGCCGCGTTCAAACTTTTTAATGCGTTGATCTCAAAATCAATGTTAAGCACTGGTCGGCACTATGACGAGGTGTACCATGCGTCGCAAAGCGACGGACTTGGCCGGCATTCCTCGGCATTGACGCAGGAATTGCTGGAACGAAATGCCTTGTCTATTCAGCCGGATGATACGGCGCGTCTTGATTATCTTGATGGGTTATTGATGGTTTATGAACTTGCAGGCAACGTGGAGGAGAACAGGGATGATGTGCTGGACGGGACTCATGTGCTTCGCCTGAAGGAAATGGTTTTGGATGAACGTTTCAGTCAAAGCATTAGGACCCGTGCCGCCGTTCTTTTGGTACAACGTCTTAACAAACAATACGGGGATTTAAAAGCTAACGACGTTATTTCCGGGACACTTCTTGGTCTCTTACAATCGGGATCAGCTGATTCACTCCGGGTGGAAGTGGCCATGCTTGACGCTTACGCGGCTCGCGACTCGGATCGTCTTTTTAACGTACCGGAATTCCGCGATTATATAGAAGGAAGGTTGAATACCGTGTTTGCCGGTGATGTCGCAACACGCATGGATATACAGCCTTTGTTCCGGGTTGTTATGCGGGGCACGCAGTACCTGGGTAACTTGGGGGAAGACGAGTATAAGGATTTTATTTCACGGTTTGTTTTCGGAAATCCAGAACAGATAGCTGACAGGTTTTTAAAAGCTTTTGGTTTAATGACGCCCACTGGCGACGGATCCCGGACTGCGCACGAAGTGTTGGCTGAAGTCATTCAAAAACATGCGTCTGATCGTGATGATTCACCCATTAAGCAACTTTTGGACGGGTATGTTCTTGATGAACAAACGCCGTTAACCTTGGAGGCCTACGCGGCCATTCTCCTGGATCAATCCAATAAAGGTCAGGTTGCATCTCATGTGCAAGCCGTTTTGGCGTACGTCGAGCGATTTGTAAAATCCGTTGCATCAAGTATTGAATATCCTGATGGAGGGCAGCCGCAAATTCCTCCGGAGCAACAATCAGAGTTGTTTAACGCAGCCAGAATTCGGAATGTGTTAACCCGGCTTGAGGCCGTACCGTTTTTTGCGTTGGCAAGTGGCGTAAAGGATTTATCGAGTGAGGCGTGGACGACGTTTCGTTCGCTATGGAATCTGGCGATTAATTCGGGCGATGAAGAACTTTTACGGCTAATGCGCCGAAGTTTGACGGCGCAAATGGACTTCGCCCTCACTGCGGGGCAAAGTCAAACAAACGCTCATGAATGGAATGGAGCGCCCGTCTACATGCCTCTTATGTACGATTTTGCCGAATCGTTTAAGATCCATTCTGGTATGGCGGCAGGTGTCGATCTCCCGGTAGCCCTGAGAGATACTGAAAGCAGACTGCTGGTAAGAGACAGCGCAACTCGGGCGCTTTTGCAGGTGATTTCGGATGTGAAATCCAATCCAAATCTTTTGGCAAATGATCGTACGCGTAACAGTGTCTTGCGAATGATTGAGGGGCTTACGAAAACTTACCTGTACACCGCGCTATTCGATCATTCTTCTGGTGAGTATGCTCAACCGATCATGCTTGATGATAGTGAACGTTCTAAAATGCGTGAAATTTTAAGCGGCCTGTTTACCTTAGTGCTCGACGCAAGATTGTCTGTGGAATCGCGCGTCGAATTATTTCTCCAACATTTAGATTTGCAAAATATTGACTGGAAGGATAGTGTCGGTAATTTCTATAACTCACATGAATATGATGAGCTCAGAAACCATCCCTTTCTTGTTGAAAATCGGGATCTGTTTTTTCAAGCCGCAGAAGAAGCAGCTCTTCAGAGTGGGATTGATTTCGGACTGCCCAACATATCTGAAAGGAATACGAGGGCTTTATATCAGGGATTGGCGCGGTATTTTCTTGAAAACAGGGATGCGGGCAGACTGATGGCAAATGATCGCTTTGCCGACGGGATAAGAGTGATACACGACGAGTTTGATCAATGGCAGCATGACCGAGGCGACGGGAACACAGATCAAGACACCGCGAATTTGGTAAGCATGACGGGTGCCGCTATGAAAAGACTGGCCGGTGATGAAACGGCTTCATTGACCTCAATGTTTAACCCGGGCAAAGGTGTTTTTGCCGAAGCCGCTGCGCTGGGGAGTGCGGCGACTTTTGATGAAGTCCTTGGTTATCTTGATGGCAAGGATCCCGGGCAAGCCCGCGAATTGAGGAATTTGCTTGACGGCGAAGAAGCGCGCACGTTTCTCGGTGGGCCAATCGCGGGGGCTAGTACTTTAGAGGAATTTTTCAAAAGCACAGAAGCTCTTTCGCAAAGGGAAGGTGTTTCCCCTGAAAATTTGGAAAAATTAGATAAATTCCGCGACAGGGTTCAGGATCTTGTATTTGATGTATACATCAAAGATGCGCATGATTCAGGCCGCGCTGAAAATATCATCACTAGCCGTTACCGTCCTGCCTTTATGAAGGCGCTAGTGTTTCTGTCAATGTTTTCAGAAGGTCCGGACGAATCTCTTCCCGGCAAGTTCGCAAAGTTGCAAAAGGAGGGGAGGATTCGTATCATCCGCGCGGCTGAAGGAACACGGATACCGTTTGCAGGGCATGCCAGCGCTGTTTTTGGGATAAATCTGGTTGAGGGTGCGGTGGAAACTGAACAAATGTCGGGATTGCTTGTCCATGAATTTTTTGCTTGGCTCGGGGAACAGCAGGACTATCCACGCATGGGTGACCAGTTCGGTGTCAAGATGGAAGAACTCTACGTTAGCTATACTGACCCATCTGAAGAGTCAAAGGACAAATTTGGCATGATGGTTGAAGAGTTGCGAGCTGCTTTTAGGAAATCCCGTGATGCCAGACAGGCGCGTGACATCAGCAAAATGGCGGCTCCTATACTTGCTAATGAAGGAACCGATCCCGATCTTTTGCGGTGGGTGTTGGAGAGCGCAATTTTTCATCGCATACCGGACGCAATGTTGAGTCTTCACAGGAGCTTTTTCAGAGATATCGACAACCGGGTCTTTCTAACCTATCTTCAGATTCATGATTGGGCAAACCGCCTTGAGCCTCTCGCTTCTGGCGCATATTATTATTTTGGGCAAGAAGGATTAGAACAAGATGCGGAAGATACGCTGGCTATTTCCCTTGAAAATTACGGCCTATTACAGAAAAACCTTGGAATATTGCGGGACATATTGGCGGATGTGGGTATCGAGAACAGTTTATTTGTCGAAAAGGCGGAACCTGTGGACAGTGATGAGATGGCTCGCGATTTGGACAAGCTTTTGGAAGGAGTTACAGAAATTCTAGATATTCTGAATAAACTTAAAACCGACTATAATTCTCAAACTAAGCGTTTCCCGCCAATAAATAATGAAAATATCGTAAAAATAACCGATTTTGGAAAAAAATTCAGCGCTGTATGGCAAAAGATCAGCGGTGGCTTTGCGTATGACGGGACTTTGGAGGGCGATCTTTTGCGCAAAGTTTTTCTTAGAATGATGTTTCCAAGCCTCAGCCGCGAGAATTCGGACAGTGTTGCGGCGGAGATGGGCTTGAACCCGGCTCTGGTAGGCGGGCTTAAAGTGTACGGCCGGTTTTTGGAGAAAAGCCGGCGCGGTGAGCTTGTTGATGAAGATATAAACGAGATGGATCGGGCGGCATCAGCCGTAGAAAGTATCCTTGGACCCGGAATTTTAGACCTTGCCCGTTTAAAAATTTCTCTGATATACATTGACTCGATTACAAAAGTTACGAACAGGAAGATACCCGTGACGGAGATGGAAGAAGAGGCATTAAAGAATGCGTTTGGGGTTGACGCTCGCAATTTATTGCGAGCCAATTGGGTTCGCAAGCAATTGAAAAAAATCGAGCCGCCCGGCGCGATGGACGGGGAGGAATTGGCTATAGCCGCGTCGATTGGGACGCCGGAATTAGAGTTGCTGCTGAAGGATTTGAAATTGGATGAGGTGGTGGCTGCTCTTGTAGATGAAAAAAGAGGCAGGGGCGAGGCTGTTAAAATTATCACAACAAACGCCCAAGGGAAATTTAACGCGATTAAAGCGCAGGCGCTGAAAGAACGAGGCGAGTTCATGGGTTGGTTTAAAGAATTTTCGGATGTGAGAGCTTTGGTTGGTTTGGTGTATAGCGAGGAGTTTGACGAGCAAGTGAGCGCCGTGCTAAGTAAAACGCTGGCGCTTGCCGCAATTTACAGCGACCCCGATGATTTGGCCGGATTGGTTCATGAGCTAAAGACGGCCGTAACGGGCGAAGCCGAAAAACGTCTGGCTGGCATTGTTGCTGATCAATTCGGCCAAATGACGGATAGGGAGCGCGAGGCGTTGGAGGCTATATTGGCAGAGTTTCTCAATTATCTGAAAACTCAATTCAAAGGAGAGAAAATTGTGCTTTGCATCAATTTGCCGGATGATCAAAAAGGGGTTATCACCGAGGCGCTGAAAAAGGTACCATTTTTTGAGCGATTTGTGATACTGGGCGGGCATGTCAAGCAGGGTGATTTTAATGTGCCTTTCAGCACGGTTCCTCTCGCGAAGAATGCCGGTGACCGTGCAATTCAGCAGGCTACCCGCCATGCTATGGGGGAGCAGCTTCTTTATTTGTTTACGGAGGGCCTTGGTTTGAAGAACCCGATTACTAATGCCATGCTTGCAGATATTAACCAAATAGGGGCAACGAAAGATCAGGCGGTGGTGTATGAGACCGTGCTGATGGCGCTGGTACTTGCGGGAATGAAGATGCCCGACAAAGAATGGAGCGCCGAGGAATTGGAGAAAATAGTCTCAGAAATGCCCGGCGGTTTTCAGATTGGCTTTCAGCGCGGCAAGGACGGCGTATTTGAAGTCGAGGTGTTAGCCTTGGTGGCCAGCCTGATAGCCATGGCAAAGGAGCGCGCGGCTGTCGAGAAAGCGGCATAAGCACCCCAAAAGCCTTCCTATTAATAGCTGTTTAGCCAATTTGACCCCCTTTAAGTTGATTCATAGCTGATTACCTCTCCAAATATCCTTAACCTACCTAAAATAAATGAGTCACAAATATGATAAAATTGATTAAACTTGCTATATATAGAATCTTATAAATTGTATTTGCAATTTATTAGGTAGCGGGTTATATTTTTAATGAGCTTTAATAAGGTTATTTTAAGAAAAGCGGGCTTCTCGTTGAAACCCAGAAGCCAGAGAAGAAACTCTATCTTCAAAGTCGGCTCTTTTAAGTTGTCCATGACAAAGAGAACCATATTTTTGCCGGTTTCCCCCTCGCCCTCCGCCTCACGCGCCTCAAGAGAACGACCGTCAGAAGAATATACCGTCGAGTAAAGATGCCCCAACTCTCTGAATTCCGGCACGGTTTCTACATTCTTCTCGATAAACGAATCCAGAAGGTCATCACGTATGGGGCTTGCTTTTGGAAAATACTCCACAATTTTTGCCGGTATTTGCCGCAACAGTTCTTCTCTTGAAATCGTCCGGGCTTTAAACTGCTGCAATATCATGGTTGTTTCCATGTCCAAAAGTTTCAAACTTAATCCCTGTTTAACCTGAGCGCCGTGCAGATGTTCGTTCACAAGATCATTGATCATCG
>ASOC01000101.1 GCA_000405945.1 Candidatus Omnitrophus fodinae SCGC AAA011-A17 | reverse complement strand
ACGGGCTCGTTGTTTGCTTTGCTGTCCCCAGGCATGCCCGAGCGGATGGCTCGGGCATGCTCGACCGAGCCGCCACCCGCGGCCTGTTCAGGCTGGCCCGGGGCATCTTCCGCTGTCAAGCTTCAATGGATTTTTAACAATCACCGAAACTCGTGCCCACTGCGCGCGCTGAGGCAATGAGATGATGGCTGGGGGGCACCAGTTTCAATCCTCTGGCCGCCTCTTCCAGCATGACGCTGGATACCGCGTTGTTTCTATAGACAACCATCTTTCCAAAATCCCGGTTAAAGACCATATGAACGGCATGGCTTCCGAATTGCGTGGCCAAAAGCCGGTCAAAAGGCGTCGGAGGGCCTCCCCGCTGCACATGGCCTAGCACAATGGCGCGCGATTCAATTTTGAGATTTTTTTCAATATCGGCCGCAATTTTAAGACCCACCCCGCCCAGTCTGATAGGATCCGTACTCCGGGCCACGCGCCGGGTAATGGTCAAATCGCCGCCTTTGGGTTTGGCGCCTTCCGCCACGACAATAATACTGAAATTTTTGCGCAACCGGTTGCGTTCGTGAATTTTTTTGTACACATACTTCATTTCATAAGGAATTTCAGGGATCAAGATCACATCCCCTCCGCTGGCCACGCCGGAATAAAGGGCTATCCATCCCGCGTATCGTCCCATCACCTCCACCACCATGGCGCGGTGATGGGATTGGGCCGTGGTATGCACCTTGTCAATGGCTTCCGCCGCGGTAATAACCGCCGTTTCAAAACCGAAAGTCACGTCAGTGCCGGGCAAATCATTATCAATGGTTTTGGGAATGCCCACGATGGGAACACCCTCTTTGTGAAAACGGTTGGCTATATTCATGGTGCCGTCACCGCCGACCACAATAAGTCCGTGCAAATCTAATTTGCGGTAATTGGAAATAGCCTTCCGGGAAACGTCTTTAAAACGTATCCGTCCTTTCAGGGATGGTTCGGCCCACCGGTATGGATTAGCGGTGTTCGATGTGCCGAGGATGGTGCCTCCTTGCACGAGGATGCCGGACACCATGGCTTGGTTCAGAGGAATCCACTGATTTAAAATCAAGCCCTCATACCCGTCTTTATAACCGACCACCTCAAAACCCTTGGCAAGTGCGGATTTGGTCACAGCGCGAATCACGGCATTCAGCCCCGGACAATCACCGCCTCCCGTCAAGATTCCGATTCGCTTCATCGTCTCACCTCAATTTATGATTCATCTTCGCCATGTCAATGCCAGATAACGCATTTTATTCCATTTCGGGGCCAATTAACAAATAAATATCCTCAGCTTTATTTTTAAGGGGATAGGTTCGAACTTGAAATTTTTCCGACTTCTCTATGAGGCGGAGCTGTGATGCCGGCGAATTCTTCTCACCTCAACTCCAGTAATCCTGAACCTCAGCAGTGTCCTGCTGAATGGCATGAACTGCTTTATTCCGGCACACAATCGAATCAACGATATGCCTGACACTGTCTGAAAAACCGTCAAACGCACTTTCGTCCATCAAACACCTGATGAATCAATTTCATCAATTCTTGCCGCTTGACCGGCTTCGGAATAAATCCGGCGGCACCTTTGCCCGCCGCGTGAATGCAATTTTCCAATTCGGTAAAGGCCGTGAGCATAATCACGGGCGGCGCGATTTCACGGGTCTTTTCAAGGAATTCCATGCCCGTGATTCCGCCCAAAGACAGGTCGAGGAGGACAAGGTCAATCATGCGGTCCGACTTCAGAATCTCGATCCCTTCCTCTCCTGAAAATGCTTCCAAAACCCTTATTCCTTCTTTCTCCAGGAGCTTCCTTAATGACCCGCGGAATGACTTGTCATCCTCGACCAAAAGAACTGTTTTCAGCATTTCCCTAGAAACCTTTTGCACTACACCTGTACGCTTTCCGCGTGCAGGAACTCCGAAACCAAACCCTCACCTCTTCTGATACCGGACAGCACCTGCGGATTCAAGGTAAGCACAGGACACGGTGCTTTGCGCACCACCTGTTCCGCGACACTGCCCAATAAAAAGTGGCTCACCCCGGTTCGACCATGAGTGCTCATGACAATAAGATCAGCCCGGTAACGGCGGGCCCTTTCCACGATTTCCTTTTCTGCCACGCCCACGACAAAAAGAGAATGCATGGGCACGCCGCGAACCCTTTCATCCTCGGTCAACTTATCCAACTCTCTTTCCTTGTTGATCCGCACATCCACCAAATATTCCCGGTTGGCCGGCAAACCTGCCTCCTGGAAAAAAGAGCTTCCGGGCACATAATCAATCACGTGCATAACGATCAGTTTGGCGTAAATCTTTCTTGCCAAATCCGCCGCCGCGAAAAAAGCTTGCTTCGATAATTCGGAAAAATCCACTGGCACCAAAATTTTGAGTCGCCTTTGCATCATAACTTTCTCCTTGATTTAACTAAATACATGCTAAAACGGTGCCAACTTTAGATTAAGAACGAGATCTGTAACTTTATATGATTTGAAGGGTTATGGATTTTAAAAACTTGGGCGTGACTTGACTTTTGATTAATATGCCATTTTGTCAGGCCATGGAAAAAGGCTGGGATTTTTACTGCCAAAATGTCGGCGGGATGCAAAACCTTCTATTACTATTCTGCGCCGGTCAAAAGGACCCGGGCATCAAGCACCACGACTCCCCGGCCTTTTTCATAAACAAGAAGCGGATTGATATCCAGTTCTTCAATGTCGGGACATTCAACGGCCAGCTGCGAAAGTCTTTCCAGGCATTCTTCCAGCCTGGCGAAATCCGCCGGCTTTTCGCCCCGGACACCTTCCAGAATTTTATACGACTTGATGGCGCGAATCATATTATAAGCACCCAATTGCCGGATTGGCGCAAGACGAAAAATCACGTCCTTCATGACTTCCACATAAGTGCCTCCCATGCCGAACATGAGGATGGGCCCGAATTGCGGGTCCCTCTTGATGCCGAAAATCACTTCCCGGCCTTTTTCCGCCATTCTCTGAACCGTAACACCCAAAATATTCGCCTTCGGCATTTTCTTGCTTATGCGCGAAAGCATTTCTCCAGACTCCTTCAAAACCTGTTTGGCTGAATTCAAATTAAGTTTCACGCCGCCCACATCGATTTTATGAAGAATGTCGGGCGAATTGATTTTCATCACAACCGGATAACCGATGCGCTTCGCTGCCTCCGCGGCCTGCTCCGGAGTCTTGCATAATTCTATGGGCAGGGTAGGAAATCCGTACGCGGAAAGCAGAGACATGGTTTCAAAATCCGTCAAGGCCTTGCGACTTTCCTTGCGGGCATTCAGGAAAACAGCGCGTGCTTTTTCCGAATCCACAGGAAATTGCCTGATTTCCGTCCGGGGACGGCCAATCCAGGCCGCGTAACGCGCCATGGCAGCCATGGACCTAGCGGCCGACTCGGGAAAACGGTAATGGGGAACTTTCCACTTTTCCAGCACGGTCACGCCTTTGGAAACATCCACGATTCCCATGAAACAGGCGAGCACCGGCTTTTTGCTTTTCTGGGCCACTTTTCCTATCACTTCCGCGATTTCTTCAATGTCGGTCATGGCCTGGGGCGTCAAAATAACAATTGCGCCGTCAACGTGTTTGTCTTTTAAAACCAGCTTGAGCGCGGCTTCATACCTTTCATGCTGGGCGTCGCCGATTACATCCACGGGATTGATAACGCTTGCGGTCGGCGGAAGAACCTTTTTAAGCTCTTCCCGCGTTTTATCCGACAGCGAAGCCATTTCCGAGCCATAGCGCACGCAAGCATCCGTGGCCATAATCCCCGGCCCTCCCGCGTTTGTCACAATGGCGGTTCTGTTGCCGAAAGGATAACGCCTCGCGGAAAAAGCCTTGGCATAATCAAAAAGTTCATTCACCGAATTCACGCGGAGAATGCCCGCCTGGGTGAACACCGCGGTGTACACGTCATCCGAACCCGCCAGCGAACCAGTATGAGAAGACGCGGCTTTGGCGCCCTGCATAGTCCTTCCTGATTTGATGGCCAGAATAGGCTTAAGAAATTCCGCTTCCCCGCTGATATTCCTGCAAGCCCTGATCAGATCATGAGGCCGCTGTAAATCCTCCAAATACATTAAAATAACATCGGTTTGTTCGTCCTGACCGAGATATTCAAGAAGTTCCAGTTCCGTGACGCTGGCCTTGTTTCCCATGCTGATAAATTTTGAAAAACCTATATTGACGCCTTTGGCATAGTCCAGCACGGCCGTGCAAAGCGCGCCGCTTTGCGAGATAAAGGCGATGTTTCCCGCTTTAGGCATAGAGCGGGCAAAGCTCGCGTTCATGGACACCCCGGAATCCGTGTTAATCACGCCCAGGCAATTGGGACCCACAAGAGGAATGCCCTTTTCCTTGGACATCCGTGCTAGTTCCTTTTCCAGTCGGGCCCCCTCGCCGCCTATTTCCTTGAATCCGGCTGAAATCACCATGGCGGCCTTCACACCTTTGTCAATGCATTCGCGGAAAGACTGAACCGAGGCTGAGGCCGGAACAATAAGAACCGCCATTTCCACTTCATCGGGAATTTGCAGCACGGAGGGATAACAACGCACGCCGAGAATACTTTCGGCTTTGGGATTGACGGGATAGACAATCCCTTTATAGCCGCCCATAATCATGTTTCTAAACACAGCGTGGCCAACTGCCTCCTCCCGTCGGGAGGCGCCGACCACTGCCACACTTTTGGGCTGGAATATAGCGTCCAGCGGTCTTTTCTTTACATCCGTCACATCAGATGCTGTGTGCATTCACAATATAAGCCACCAAAGCCTTCATCTGGTCACTGTCTTTGGCGATCGCTGTGCCTTTTGATTTTTTCACAATATAATCATTAATCGTATCCGGCAACTTATCGCCCAGTTTTTCTACTTCGCTCTTTTTAATGGCCTTTTGACCTTTGTGGCACATAATGCAGGCAAATTTCACGCCCAACCCTTCTTTGGCGTTGAATAACTGCTCGCCCTGCTTGATCAAATCAGCTGAAGGCTCTTCGGCCAGAGCCGCTCCGGACAAAACCACCGCACACGCCACAGCCATCGCGATAAGCATCATTTTCTTCATTTGTGTTCTTTCTCCTTGTTATTGTTTAAGCCCAATGCACGTCTAAGTCCACGAAAACAGCATGGGCATTATAATCACCGGCCTCCACATTGTGGCTGGGCTTGAAGTGATAAAATTTGTAATTCGGATTCAAGCTGATGTTTTTTCTCAACGGAATCTTAAACCCCACGTTCAAGTCTAGGCTTTCATTGTCAACACCCATCGGTACTGTGTATCGCGAAACATCGTCAAAATTTTTCGCCTGGGAATATTCCATGCTGGACTGGAAGATAACATCATGCGGCAGGGAGTATTCCGTCCCCAGAAGCCAGGTGTCCCAATTCGCCCTGAAAGGAGCGATGGGTATTGTATCGTTTTCAGCGGCCGGCGTGTAGGTGCGCGCGCGGCGCCGTATAAACGACACATTGGCTAACATGTTTTGCGTTACCCGGGTGTAAAGGTCAGCCGTGTAGGTATTGGAATTCATTTGGCTTCCCATACCTAGCTGATTTTCCAGCCGACTGTAATATTCATCTTTCCGGAACTGATAGCGGAAAGACGGCTGAAACCACAGCACAGGCCGCAGAGCAACCCGCGTCACGAATTCATCCGTTTTTACATTCTGCTCGTCAAAAAAAACCGGATTTGGCCCGCGTAAGATCCGCCTCCGTTTCATACTTATCTTCGTAATCGTTGTTTTCCCTGTGCTCGCGAAAATGCGTGGTGACATTGACAAAACGCAACGGCGCTGTGTGCGCGCCCAAAACCCAGGTTCCGTTACGGATAAAATCATAGGTTTCGCGCGAAAACATTTCGCCGGCCGTTCCTCCCACCTGAACGCGGTGGCTCCATCGCGTTTCACTCATGTAGACCCTGCTTTGTTCCAGTTCTCCGTCAAAATAAAGCGCTGTGCGGGGAATGGCTTTATATCGTAGAGAAAGCCCTTCACCCCAGCGATGGGCCTTGGATTGGGTATTACTATCCTCTATCTGGTTGGGTATCCCATCCGGCACGCCGGCCGTGTTGTCCTTGTTGTAAAGCGAACTACCTATGCGGCCAAAATCTTCGGCTTTTAATTTTGTGATCACATCCAGCCATTTCACCGGAGTCATCATAAAATTGCCGACATAGGTATTGCTTTTGTATTTACTTTCAGCCCTGTTATTTATCGACCGTTCCGAGAAACCACTCATATTGAACAATGACCTAAAATTGGTCATTTCCAGGATATCCTCAATCTCCTGGCTGGTAAGCCGCGCGTGGTGATAGGCGGTGGAGACGAACATTTTATCCTCGTTAAACCAGCGTTGAATGCCCAAAGTCGTGCTTGCCATTTGCGATTCGGGATTTTGTATCTGGTCACGGATTTGCGTTTGACTGGCGGTTGCCGAGTTCGCGAGATAGGCTTCTTCTCTCATGTT
>ASOC01000100.1 GCA_000405945.1 Candidatus Omnitrophus fodinae SCGC AAA011-A17 | reverse complement strand
CTGAAGCCCGAGGTCAAACCTGGGCGTTCCGGGCTGGCCCGTGTTTCCTCCGCGGAAACGGCCGCGCTGATAACGGATAACGGGCTCAACTGCGGAAAGCAGTTTGGCCGAAGTCATGATAGCCACCGTGACGCGCGTTCTGCGGAAAACCGCCTCAATCACTTCCCCGTGGTTGTTGTTGGGGATAATCACGCCGTCTTTAATGGTGTAACCGCCGATAATGCGGCTAGCTGGAATTTTGAGACTGAAAATGGGGTCAGTGGTGGAAGAAAGCTGGTGCACGAGTTTAAGAGTGGCCGCGCCGCGATCATAAATGCCGGGATCGGTTTCTTCAAGAATCACCATGCAGCTTCCTTTGACGCGAGGATCATCGGATTCCACGGCCGCGGTCACGAAATTGGAAAAGCCCATATTGGTGATAAAGCGGCCGCGCTTTTCCACCTGAAGAATCGGTTCTTTCCCTTGTTTCCATTCCGCCACCCGGATGCGGCCGGAAAGCATTCCCGCGTCCACGCCAACATAGGGCAAGGGCTCGGTGAGGGCGAATGAACCCCTCCAGACTTTGCGGTTTTCATCCGGTTTGGGAGGCACACAGCGGGTCATATAATAATCACGCTGCTCGGGAGTTCCCTTTTCGTGAATGGGCGCTAGCGCCAAATTACCGGCCAGGCTTGAAGTCGCGGCACCCGCATCAACCCAGGAAAGCTCAAAGGCGACCAGGGCCAGCGCTAAATTTTTAGGCCCGCTGATAAAACCGCCTTGTTCCGGATCCATAAAAACTGCGGTCACTCCCGCATCATCAAGCGCTCTAAGAATTTGCGCTTTTTCATCATTCCAGGCATGCGAATTTCTGCCGCCCTCGGCCACCAGCCGCGCCACTGGCCCGCGGGCCACGGAACGGGTTGACTGAACCAGCATTTGAAGTTCAAACCGGTCACTGAAACGCCACATGATTTGCCGGATATCATCGGTCGGAAGAGCTTTAAGCATTGGCATGACTTGCTCAGAGTTAGAAGAGTTCATGGGATTCTCCCAAATTGGACTTTTTTTGTATGGAAAATGAGATTTCGTAGAAGAAGTAAGGGTTTCATTATATAGATTGCCTAGAAGCAATCAGTAACCGGTATCACATTTTTCAGAATCAGGTTGAAGAAGCATGCCTGTGACCTGACACTTCAATGCGACTGCAACTACTTAGCCCGATTGGGCTTGATAATATTATTCTGTTGTTAGCAAAATTGCAATCTAAAAATCATCAAATCTTCATCTTGCATCAGTATCATTGTGCTTACAGCGCAACAAATAACAGTGGGTTACCGGGAATGCTGATGAGGCGGCAAAGACCGTGACGGTTGATTCCGTAAGCGCAGCCTAAACCTATTTTGACTGTTAGAGGGGCTCATGTGCGCCACTGAGGCGTTCAATGCCAGCGGATAAAAGTTTCGGGGGGAAAAGGTCTTGGTAGGTTAATATCGCCTACCAAGGCCCAGTCTTCCAATGAAGATGGTAGCGGGGGCAGGATTTGAACCTGCGACCTTTGGGTTATGAGCGGAGCCAGATTGATTTACCGAGTTTGTCCGAATTTCTCCGATATGACTAAAAACACGTGAGTTAGAGCGGGTTTTGTTGAAATGTGTTTGACCGACACTAACCGCGTTTTACCGCTATTTACCATCGAAACCGTTAACACTTTCCATTAACAGTCCAAGACCGTGATTTAAGGGGTTAGGCAATCTCTCCAAGCCACAACTTCTTCAAAAATAAATCAACCGGCAGGACTTGAATTCCATCCACGTTACGTGGTTCTTTTTCCATGCAAACGAGAACGTACTTTTTCAGATGGCCTTCTTCTTTTAGCATCCTAAGGCTTTTCAAGTCGTGCGCACCAATGGTCTTACTTGCTTTTACCTCAATGGCAGCTTTGGAGTTCAAAATAAAATCAACTTCAAAGCCCGATTTTGACCTCCAGTAATTGAGCGCTAAAGATCCTTCGTAATCACAGTAAGTCGTGAGCTCATGAAAAATAAACGTCTCGAGCAATTCTCCAAACTCCGGCGATCCGGGTCTTATGTGATCTCTTTTTTGTAAATGACGAACGACACCGCAATCAAAAAAATAAAATTTTGAAGTGCTGAGAGGTTTTCGCTTAAGGCTTTTTTGCCAGGGTGTCAGTTCCCACGCAATCATGGTATCTTTGAGAATTTGGAAGTACTCCTGGACTGTCGAACGCGCCACCTGGGCATCGTTTGAAATTTTCGCATAATTGAGTAGTTGTCCGTTACAAAGCGCTGCAATTTCAAGAAATCGGCTGAAAGCTGGGATATTCCGCGTCAAGCCTTCGGCGGCGACTTCCTCACGCAGGTATGTTCCCACATAAGCGCGGAGGTCATCTTCGGGATGATTGGAAACATACACGGACGGCAGAAGCCCGCGGTTGATGGCTTTGATTAAGTCAAATTTGTCGCCAAGCTCTACCGATGCGAAAGGGTGTAAATGACGGGTCCAGGCCCGGCCACCCAAAAGATTCACGCCGCCTCGTCTAAGTTTACGCGCACTCGATCCTGTTAAAAGAAAATGTATCCCTCTCTCTTCAATCAAGAAATGGACTTCATCCAACAAGACCGGCAATTTCTGGACTTCATCAATGATAATAATTTTATCGTACGGCTGACACTCTTCGCGAAGCCGGGATGGAGAACGGCTTAGTTTTAGGTAGGTTTCTGAATCAAGCAGGTTATAAACTCGGTATTTTTCAAGGGCATGGCGGATCAAAGAGGACTTGCCCGTCTGGCGGGGACCAAACAGGAAGCACGACTTTTTCTTAAGAACCTCTGCGAGATTCAAACGACGCTCGATATACATTTCTCACCTCTCCCCAGCACTGCCATGTATTCCGGCGATTATCATGATAATCGCCGCCTACTTTGTCAAGTAAAATTTGGGGTTCTGCGGCTAAATATGGCCTTGTAAATAGGAACGGGTCATTTTAATCATCTTTGGAGCGATGATGCATGGGCGGCCTGCTGACAATCTATACACAAGTGTATAGATTGTCAGGATCGAAATCCTTGTGCCCTTTGTGAAACTGAGTCTACTCGCGAACAGCTTCAAAACGGGGCGGGTCACCGTGCATGGCAGTAAAAAAGGAATACTTCACTTTTCTTTTGCATACGCGGCAATTTCGGCAATAAAAACGCTGCCAAATTCTTTCAATTTCTTCTCGCCGACGCCGCTCACCAACAAAAACTCCGCTTCATTCGCAGGCAGCCGGGCGGCCATTTCACGCAAGGCCGCATCCGAAAAAACAATATAGGCGGGTACATTGCGTTCATCCGCCAGTTTTTTACGCAATTTGCGCAAATGGTCAAACAAACCTTCATCGCATTCAATTTCTCCGGCGCGTTTTTCTTTTTGCTTTTTATCGGGCTTCACGACAGGTTTTGTTAATGTCACCGACCGGCGCTCACTCAATAATGCTGCGCCCTCGGGACGTAATTCCAGCACGCTGAATTGTCCGGAGGTTTGCTGAAGAAATCCCAATCTCACCAATTCGCGTCCAATCGCCGCCCACTCGGAGCGGCTATGCTCCTTGCCAATTCCATAAACCGAAAGTTTTTCATG
Organism: Candidatus Omnitrophus fodinae SCGC AAA011-A17; assembly: GCA_000405945.1. Lineage (GTDB taxonomy): Bacteria > Omnitrophota > Omnitrophia > Omnitrophales > Omnitrophaceae > Omnitrophus > Omnitrophus fodinae. The sequence continues at coordinate 3,067 of ASOC01000100.1, read as the reverse complement.
CTGCCAGCGCCGGATTTTTTCGGTGTCAGCGCCGGTAAGCACTTCAATCACATGATTGAGACCCACACCAAATCCGCTCCTTTCGCGGATACGGTAAACCGCGGAAATAAATTTCTGGGCCGCAATGGTGCCGTCGAAAGTCGCGCGCGGAGAAAGACAATTGTCGCAAGCGCCGCATCCCGCTTGACTGAATTTTTCGCCAAAATAACTGAGAAGTTCATGCCGCCTGCAGCGGGAAGATTCGGCATAATGCACAATTTGCCGCAATTGATCATGCGCGAGCTTGCGTTCGCGCTCATCTTCTTTTTCTTCGATAAATTGGGTGTATTTAACAACCTCCCCCGCTCCGAAAAGCAAAAGGCATTCGCTGGGCAATCCGTCGCGGCCGGCGCGGCCCGTTTCCTGGTAATAGCCCTCAATATTTTTCGGCAGATCAAAATGAATCACATAGCGCACATTAGGTTTATTAATGCCCATGCCGAATGCAATCGTCGCGCAAATCACCTGAATTTCATCACGGATAAAAAGCTCCTGATTGCGCGATCGTTCTTTAGCCGTAAGGCCCGCGTGATAAGGCCGCGCAGGAATGCCTTCCGCGGTTATTTTTTCCGCCACCGCTTCGGCTGTTTTGCGGCTGTGGCAATAGACGATTCCGGTTTCGCCCGCACGTGCGCGTATAAAATCCAACACCTGTTCAGCGGGTTTTTGCTTCGCAAGAATGCGGTACATCAAATTAGGCCGGTTGAAGCTGGCGACATAACACTTGGCATTACGCAGCTGAAGCTCGCGAATAATATCTTCGCGCACACGTTCCGTGGCCGTGGCCGTCAAAGCCATTACCGGCACTTCCGGAAAATGACTGCGCAATTCAGCAAGACGGCGGTACTCGGGACGAAAATCATGACCCCATTCACTGATGCAATGCGCTTCATCGACGGCAATCAAACTCACATTCCAATTTTTTAATTCATGGACCGTGCCTTCGAGCCCTAAACGTTCCGGTGCCAAATAAAGCAAACGATAATCCCCGTTCTTAAGTTTTTTCCGGCGCAAGAGGGATTCCGCAGCGTCTAGTGACGAATTTAAAAAAGTCGCCGGTATTCCCGCCGCATCCAGCGCATCGACTTGATCTTTCATAAGCGCAATCAACGGTGAAACCACAACCGTCAGTCCCGGCCTCAAAAGCGCGGGCATTTGAAAACAAAGTGATTTGCCGCCGCCCGTGGGCAAAAGGACGAATACATCTTTATCCGCAAGCACATCGCGGATAATTTCTTCCTGCAAAGGCCGAAAAGAATCAAAGCCGAAAGTACGTTTTAAAACCGGAAGAAATTCAGTTTGGGTAGAGTTCATAAAATATAGTCTGAAGCATCCCTCGGTGATAATCGAGAAAATTAAGAATGGCGCTGTGAAAGTGGCGCGAGATCGCTGGCGATAAGACACCGATTTACAAAATCTTCGGGAGAATACTTATAAGGAAACTAAAGCAAATGCCACGGAATGGCGGTGACGTTGCTGGCGAGATGTTGCACTTTCCCACCGCCATATATGATCACGCCTCGTTCAGCCTCCGGATGGGCTTTCAGAAAATCACGGATAGAACGTGTGTCCCCGAAATCCAGAGAACTTGCTGACTTCACCTCTACCGGCAATACTGTTTTTTCATGCCGGATCACAAAATCAACCTCCCTTTTTTCTTCACTCTTCATGCGCCAGTAATACAGCTCGGAATGGATCGTTTGAACCGAGGCCCACGCCAGAATCTGTTGAAAAACATGGTTCTCAAAGAAACGGCCGCGCACTTCCGATTTCTTTAAATCAGCCGGAGAATGCAACCCCGCCATGAAACAGGCCGTGCCGGAATCAAACCAGAAATACTTGGCTTGTTTATAGGCCCGCTCCCCTTTTGCGAAATAGCCGCGCAACTCATAAAGAAGCTGGGTGTTTTTCAAAAGACTGATATGCCGGCTGACGCTGGGCCTTTCTTCGCCGCAATGTTTTGATAATTCCTCTTGTTTACTTTCCCACCCTGTCGCTTGGGCCAAAGCCTCCATCAGCCGTCGGAAGTGTTCGGGGTGCCTGATCTTGACAAGGTCCTGTATGTCTCGCTCGATATAAGTGTCAATATACCCGGCCATTATTTCGCGCGCCCCTTTCACTTTTGACGCAAGCACAACGGCCGGGAGCCCGCCGCGCCAGATCGCATCCAAGAGAGTCCCTTGATACTCCGCCTCAACAGGTTTTATCTCCGCCCCGGAAACAACCGTGTTCAAAAGACCTCCTCCCTGACGCGCTTGGATCTCAGCCTGTGAAAATCCTGTCATATGAAGATAGACCGCACGACCCGCCAAAGTCTCTCTCGGGGCTTTTCTTAGGCTGACATTTCCTGACCCGGAAAGGATGAACTTTCTTTTCCGTTTTGAACGGTCCACATAATATTTGACGGTCAACAATAAGGTGGGACAGCGCTGGATTTCATCGATAATGGTGGGGGTTTCCTCCATCAAAAGACCCTTGGGATCTTCTTTGGCCTGTTCAAGATCGTCCGCATCATCAAGGGTAATATAGCGCCAGCCCTTGAGACATTTTGCATTCTCTAGAAGCGTACTTTTCCCGACCTGCCTCGGTCCCGAAAGCACTATGACCGGATGGACGGCCAAAGCGTCTTCCAATCGTTGCTCTATATGTCTGACAATATACCCCATAAAAGCCTCTCTTGTCTGGCATGATCCTATCACGACTATGCACAAATCGCCATAGAATTATGCACAAATCGCCATAGAATTATGCACAAATCGACGGAGAGGCGAAGGCAGCGGAGTGTAATGCTCTTCCACACACCCCAATCGCACGCACCCTGGGGGGATGATTCGCCACCACCTGGTGACACACGTTGCCCTCATAGTATGGGACAAAATCAGGGGGGCTGTTCACGGTTTGTCCACCTTTTCCCTTCGCAAAATATTTAAGTTACTTGGCTTTAGCACCTTGTTAGCCCCAGGTTTTGGACAGTGCCGGATGCCCCGGGCTTGCTCGGGGATCCGAATCAGCAGGCTTTTTGCAGTCC
>ASOC01000099.1 GCA_000405945.1 Candidatus Omnitrophus fodinae SCGC AAA011-A17 | reverse complement strand
CCAACCGGCGCTCAGGCCGAAAAAAAGTCCGGCTTCTCGGAATCAGCGTGTCGCACTTTGAGGGAAACCCGCTCAAACAAAAACAGCTGGAATTCTTTAAAGTCTAGTCAAGGGACGGCTCCACTTCGTTCCGCCGCCACCCGCCCGGGGCCTGTAACCCTGGGCGAGTACTGCTCCGGAGACCCCGGGCAAGCCCGGGGCTTCCTCCGCTGTCAAACATTCGGCTTTTTAGCCGAAAATAATAGCAAGGTTTTTTAGAAAAAACTCCTTGGGTAGCTCAAGCTGATAAGATAAAATAAATTCATGCTTCGCAAAATCATCGTCTCCCTGGGAATGGGTGTTGCCACTTTTTTCGCCCTCCAAGCTTTTAATTATTATCCAGCTTGGTGGGTATCCGGTTTTGCTCTCGCCATGCTGGTCTTGGCCTTCTTTCAAATTCATACCGCCATTATTTTGACCGTCCTGGCCTTCAGTCTTACCGTCGCGTCCCAGTCGGGAGCGCTTTTTCTCATGTTCGTTTTTTTCACCATGGTCATGGTAACTGTCATCGGATTCAAAGATTCACCTGAAGCCTTTCTCCTGGCCATGGCGGCCCCTGTCCTGGCCGTACTCCATTTAGGCAGAATCGATTTGCCGCTCGAATTTTTAGTGGTCTTTCTTCTCCCAGTTCTTCTTTTTGGAAACAGAATCCCGGTCGCGGCCGCTCTTTCCTGCCTTTGGTGCGGCTTGGTGGGGATCGTGTACAGGATGCCTATTATAGGCAACCTCGTGATCGGCACGCAATTTATGCCTTTATTTTATCCCAAGCGCGCTGATAAAAATTTCTACGATATTGGCTGGTTCTTCTCACGGATAACAGACGCCCGCCTGCAAAAGGACTCTTTCGACATCCTGGGCAAAATCGGAAACTATCTGGTCGGACATCCCGTTATCCTTATTCAGATCCTGGGATGGGCCATTGCCAGTTTTACTCTCAATTATTTTATCGATGTCCGCATCAATAAAAGCCAACGACGATTTCTCGCCCTTGGAGTTTTGGCGGTGATCGCCATCCTTATTCTTTTCCAGTTGATCGCTCTAATTTTTTATCCTAAAACCCTGGAATTTTCCCTGCTCCGTTACCTCGGTTCCATCGCCGCGACCGGACTCGCGTTTTTCGGTTTCTGGGAGTGGAATTACTATCTCGAAAACAAGGAGTTATCCAAAAGAATCGCTCCCACGCTCGCGGATGTGCAGAATATCCTTCAGCGGGAAGAGGCAAGGCGGAAGGAACTCTCTCTGGAAGAGACTGTTAAAATGCAGGCGGAACTTCAAACTTATATTCAAAAGAAATTTGTTCGCGAGGTCACGGCCCTTGATATCGACATCGCGGAAAGCACCAAACTAAAAGAGGGACAGCCGCCGGAAGCCATCCTCCATTCTTTCAACGCCTATTGGAAAATGGTGGATTTGTCCGCGCTGGGAAACGGCGGCCGGCTTCTCAACCGGTCGGGAGACGGGGCCATTTACCTTTTCGGAAAACCGGATGAGGCGGTTGAAGCTGCGAAAGAAATCCTGAAAGAACTCCGCAAATTCAATGAAAAAACCAACACAATCAAATCCCCTTTTCAGGTTCGCATAGGACTCAATACCGGAGAAATCATCGAAGACCCCAACCGGAGGACCGGCGATGTCTTCAGCCAAGTGCTTGATATCTCCGGGCATTTGCAAAAAATGGCCGGAACAGGGGAAATCCTCGTTTCTGAAAGCACCTACAAATTGCTGGGAAAAAAAGAGGATTTCGCCGCGAGGGGTCTATCCGCGAAAGACAATATCCCCATCTACGCGTTCAAGGGAAAAATCTGACCGGGCTTACTTCCGGTTTTTCTGCCTCTCCGCAGAGGCCTGGCGAAGCACCATTTTCATTCTGTCCGCTCCGGCTTCTTTGGATTTTTTAGATGCTTTCTTCTTATAGCAGCGCTCAATCGCAGATTCGATTTCAGAAATAGTGCCGACAAAAGCCTGCACCCGGCATCCGCTCGCTCTTTCAAGCTTGCGGACCGCGGTGGCATTGGAAGGATCCGACATGACAACGGCCAAACGGCCGCCCACCTTATCAACGGGAACGCAGACATACTCCAGGGCAAGACTCGAGGGAATAGCCTGCGCCGCATGCTTATTGATTACAAAATTAGAAACCGGCAAATAGGGATAATTGAGCTGTTGCGCCAGGGCCACGACCACATCTTCCTCGGTCACAAACCCTTTGCCCACTAAGATCTGCCCCAAAAGGCCTCCTTCTTCCTTTTGAATCTCAAGGGCCTTTTTTAAATCCGCGTCTTTAAGCACTCCGTTTTCCATCAAAATTTCACCCAGCCGCTTCGGCTCTTTAGTTTTATCCACGTGACTCCTCCTTGAGATAGCGTCAATCTGAATCCAATATAACCTATTTTTTAAAACCAAACAAGGCTGTCAGATAATCGGTAAACCCCGCGCTCCAGGAAGACGGTTTCTCCTTCCACATACCTGATTTTTCCTGTTTCGCGGCCCGTTCAAGCTCCAAAAATTCACTTTTATACTCGAACTGAAATTTACGGAAAGTTTCGGCATACCCTTCGCGCACCATTTCGCGGTTCACAAAGGTTCCGTCTGGTAAATAAACATAAGCCAGACGCCGGCCGAACCGGTCGAAAAGTTCCCGGCCGTCCTTGAGGGTGACATCCTTTCCATCGATGAATCTCCGCAAACGTTCCCTGGCTTGGTTTCCAAAAGGCTGGCCCTTTTTACCGTAACGCCGGTGCGCCGTTTCAGGGGCGTTAATGCCTATCATTCTCACGCGCTGATTATTTTCAAGAATAAAGGTGTCGCCGTCAATAACGTAACTGACTTTTTCCGCGTAAAGGATTCCGCTCAGGATAAAGATAAAAAATATCAGCGGAAAAACAAACTTGAAACTAGGCATCATGCCTGTTGCTTTTTTAAACCCACTCATCATATTCATCATTCCCTGCCGGCTTAAAGGCAAATCGAATGCGTCAAAGATTTGTTCGGCGTCAGCAAATTCACCACCTCTTCGGCCGCGCGCCGGTGGTCCGTAAGCTTAACCCCTAAAACGTGAATAACGCCGCTCGGACTGATTTTGATTTCATGTTCCCGGGAAATTTCATGCGCGCTTTTGCTTTTTCTCTGGCGCGCCAGAGGCCGGATTCCGGCGTCCGTGCCCAAGACATCCGCCTTGGTAAAATTCATCGACGGGAAATACCGGCTCACCTGTCTTAATAAATAGGCGATTTCTTCCTCCGTTGCGTCCAAATGGTCAGGATCCTTGTGCATCCGCTCCGTGGTACCAACCCGGCAATGCCCTCCGTGGCAAATGACAAAAAAAAGACGCTCATCTTCGGCCTGAAGAATCACCGAGGTGTGGAGAAATTGTTTCAGCTCCAAATGAGCTCCGGCAACGGGCACGATCAAATCTTCCGTCTTTTCTCCGCCGCATTCGCGCACTCTGTCCACCCAGGGACCTGAGGCATTGACCAGTTTACGCGCCAGAAAAACCGCTTCCCTGCCGTCCATTTTGACCTTGATTTCATAAATTTGGCGCGCCGCGTCGTAAAAATAGCCCTGAACAGGCGCGCGTTCGAAAACCTTGGCTCCGCTTTTTGCCGCGGACCTCATCGTGGCTTTAACAAGCGCCAAATCATCCGTAGTATGGTCCCAAATCATGACGCCTCCAGCCAAATCTCTGGGCGCAAGTTCCGGAATCACGCGTAGCAAAGCCTCGGGATTCCAGAAAAAACGGGGAGCCCGGAAGCTTCCGATGAGAATTCCAAGCAGCGAATAAATTAGCGTGCCCAAATACACCGACCGGACACTGCGTCCTGCCGACTTGTAGACAGGGATCACAAGGGCAATGGGTTTGACAAGTTCCGGGGCAATTTTTTCGAGAATGCAGCATTCCCGAAGGGCAAAAAACACAAAACGAAAATTCTTCCAAAATTCCACAAAATCAAATCTCAGAAGGGCTTTCCAGGCCAAATCAAGGTAACGGATGCCGCCGTGTATAAGCTTGGAGCTTTTGCTGCTTGTCCCTGATCCGAAGGTGTTTTTTTCAAACAACACCACGCGCAATCCACGCAGGGAGGCGTCCCGGGCAATTCCCGCGCCGGCAATGCCGCCACCCACCACTGCCACATCAAATACGGTTTCCGTATCAGCCGCCATGATCAAGATTTCGCCTTGCCGTGGTAAGCGTTGTATCCCTTCCAGCGGCGATGCGTCCAAATCCATTGTTCGGGATAGCGAAGGATTTGCTCCTCCAGCAAGCGGTTTAAAGCGTCCGTGGTCTGCGCTTCCCAGTCGTTTTCTGTTTCGCCCTGAATCGCCACCTCCGGCATAATCGAAATCTTATACCGCCCGGAGCCGGTTCGAATGCAGTAAGCCGGGATCAAGGCGCAGCCGGTTTTCATGGAAAGCCTCACGGGAATCGATGTCGTCGAAGTTTCCTCTCCAAAAAAACGTCCCCGCAAACCTTCGTCCCCGGCCCATTGATCAATCAAAATCGCCACCAGGTGATTGGCACGGAGTTCGTCGCCGATAACGCTGGCGATTCTGCTCGACGCGGCAATAGGCAAAAAGTTGATTGCGCCAGCAAAACTTCGCAGGACGGCATATTCAATCAAATTCCACCCTGGGAAAAATTCTCTGATTTTAAACCGCTTTTTACCTGCTGAATCCATGACTTGGGAATCATAACACACCCCCCTTTATGAAATGAAGCGAAAATCAAGGACGCGCCGGAATGAAAGAGAGGCGACCGCTGAAAACAGTCCGCTATTCCCCGCACCGATATTATTGCTTCTTGCAGGCCCGTATTCTATGCTAGAATTTTAATGATGCAAATCAAGATTCTGTTTGTAGATGATGACAGGGATCTTTTGGAATTGTTCACAGCCGAATTCACGGCTCGGGGATTTGAGGTCTTTGTCGCCCGCAACGGGGAAGAATTTCACACCCAGGCCTTTAAAAACGCCCCCCACGCGATCGTTCTCGATATCATGCTTGGTGACGAAAATGGGGTCGACGTGTATGACCATCTTTTGCGGAACGGCCTGAATCCTAAAATCCCGGTGATTTTTCTTTCCAGTCTGGCCAATGACCGGGCTCCTTCGCCCGCGGCGCCGGGAAGAAGCTATTCACTGCGCGGGAAACCCATACACATGGAAGATCTCTTTCAGGAAATCATGTGTATGATCAACTCTGCGGGTCAGTCCTCCTCTTCATAACTCTTAAACATCGCTAAACGGTCCACGCATTGCACTTTCTTAAACCAGAGCTCCGCCATACTCAGCCATTTCCTGTCATAATCATGCAAAAAAAGGACACCGCCGGGTTTCAGCAATCCGTGATTGCGGACATATTCCAGACAATAAAGCCTTGCCCTGCCGTCAACCAGAATAACGTCAAACTTCCCATCCTTAACGGCTTCGATATAGTCTTTAAAGAGCTCCTGGCTTCCGTCTTTTTCCAGAAATTTGTCGAACTCCAAAAGGTTCCAGTTTGCTCCCCCTAAACGGAATTCGACATGAGGACGGGAAATGGGCCGTAAAAGAATGCCCACATTGGCCCCCACCTCTTTGCTAATAACAGCATGCCAATATGGGTCGTGTTCCACGGACATGACTTTCCGGACCCGTTTAGCAATTTCAACCGTGTTCCGTCCCGTTCCGTATTCCAAATAATCTTTCTCGGGAGACAAATGCTCGAATAGCAATTTTATCTCGTTTTTAGTGCGATTGAATTGAAAAGAAACCGGAACCTTCCCCAAGATAGACTGCCAGACTTTATGAGCCCGCCGCGACAGGGCTCTTTTTAGAGCATCTTTCGCGCGCCTGAGCCGCTTCCAGCGCGCCTCGTGGAAGCGATTCTGTTTGTAGCGGCCTGCTTGATTGATTGTTCCGTAACTTTGAAATGTAAAATCGGACAACAACGTCTTTCCTTGCCGATTCCGGCCCAGGCAAAACCGGAGGATTTTATCCGCTTTTGCATTCATCGCCCCCAACCCCGGTGTGAGATAAACAACCCTCAACCGTTCATCCTTATAGGGATGGTTAATCTGCAAATGATGAAGAATGGCGATTTTATTTTTGGGATAACCGAGCAATTCGGAAAGTATCAAATCCAGAGCAAATCCGCTTTTAATGAATGAAAAATACGGCAGTGCCTTTTGAAGCAGCCTTTTTGACGCGCAAAAACACCCGACTTCGACAAAATTGGTGAATTCGACCTCAATGCCATCCTTGTGCTTGAGCTGAGGCCAATAGGTGACGCTGTCTTCCGAATACGAAGGCTGACAAAGCTCCAAATCGTAGTCAACTGCGGCCTTAAAAACGCCCTCCACCGTCGCTGGATCAAGGATGATGTCGTCGTCGACAAACAAATAATAATCATAATCCAGCAAACCTTCAAAATCCCAAACACATTTCAGAAAATTGGGGATTTTCAAATCCTTGTTCCGGATAAAATATTCGACCGAATCCCGCAGCTCAAACTCGGAATCCCCGTAATAAACAATGGCAATATCATAGCCGCGTTCTTTACAAATCCAGCGGCCGACCTGATTTTGATCGCCAACGGAAGAAAACACTAAAAACTTATTTCTAGGACATTCAGCCATGACGTTACCCCGCTAAAGGACTCCCATCGGGGATAATTATACGGGGTTTTGTGGGATTCTAAAAGGAAGGAATAAGAAACACCCGCTGTTTAAGCAGACGCCCAGCCAATGGGTTTAACGCCCAGCCCACGCTGAGGCAAAAGTCCCATCATGCGCGAGTTCATTTCGTAAAAGGTGGGGGGCTCATAAGTCCCGCCTGC
>ASOC01000098.1 GCA_000405945.1 Candidatus Omnitrophus fodinae SCGC AAA011-A17 | reverse complement strand
AACCCCTGCTTCGCAAAATGAATAACGCCTTTGCTCAGCAGCTCTTAGAGAGCGCAATTCTCATTGGTGATGAGAATTGCGGGTTAGTCCTATTTGAATTGCCAGCCGGGAGCCAGACCCATGAAAAATGAAAAGCGGAAGAAAAAAAATTCTCTTGCGATGGAAGAAGAGGTTTTGAAACGTTACGGCATAGGAGCCAGAGAACGCCAGGAAAATCTTTGCTGCCCGGTTGAATATGACAAAAAATACCTTGAAATTTTGCCCCGGGAAATTATCGAAAAAGATTATGGCTGTGGAGATCCGTCCAAGTATTTGAGAGAAGGCGACCATGTGCTGGACCTCGGCAGCGGCAGCGGTAAAATTTGCTATATCGCAGCGCAGATTGTGGGTTCGCGAGGCCGTGTGACAGGCGTGGATTTTAACGATGAGATGCTGTCCCTGGCCCGAAAATACCAGGACGAGATGGCTGCCAAACTTGGCTATTCCAATGTTCAATTCAAAAAAGGCAGAATACAGGATCTTAAAGTCGATTTGTCTCTTTTGGACGCGTATCTCAAAAAGCGGGCAGTTAATTCTTTAAACGCCTTTTTTGATTTTGATGCCTATCGTGAGGGATTGATCCAAACCAAACCTTTGATTCCCGACGCATCGATTGACGTGGTTGTTTCAAGCTGCGTGCTGAATCTGGTTCAGGCCAAAGACAAGGAAAAATTATTTTCTGAAATTCACCGCGTTTTGAAAAAAGGCGGGCGGGTGGCCATTTCGGATATCGTGAGCGATGAAGACGTGCCCATGGAATTGCAGAATGACCCTGAACTGTGGACAGGCTGCATATCAGGCGCTTTCCGGGAGGATTTGTTTCTCAAGGCTTTTGAGGCCGCCGGTTTTTACGGCATCAAAATAGAATCCGTGGGCCGCGAGCCTTTTCAAACCGTGTGGGGAATCGAGTTTCGGTCCGTCACTGTCACGGCTTACAAAGGTAAAGAAGGCCCCTGTCTCGAGCGCAATCAAGCCGTGATTTATAAAGGTCCCTGGAAGCAGGTGGTGGATGACGACAAGCATGTGCTCAAACGTGGCGTGCGCACGGCCGTTTGCGACAAAACCCACCACATTTACGCCTCAGCGCCTTATATGAACGACATCATTCTGGTTTCTCCCCGCAAAGAAGTGCCGCTTTCCAAAGCCGGCGTTTTTGACTGCCACCGCGCTGAGACGAGACACCCCAGGGAAACCAAAGGCCTTCATTACAAAAAGAACACCGAAGTCAAGGGACGGCTCCGCTTCGCGTTGCCGCCACCCGCCCGTGGCCTGTCACCACGGGCAGGTACTGCTTCGGAACCCCGGGCAAAGCCCGGGGCATCCTCCGCTGTGAAAGGACCCGCCTGTGACACCAGGGGAAGCTGCTGCTGAAATTTCCAGCGGCCAATTAAACAATTTCGATAAAAGGCTTCAGCGGGAGCGCTATGACCTGCGGAAAAGCAAAATCGAGATTATTCAGGTCAATGTCGGCAAGCTGTGTAATCAAACCTGCGTGCATTGTCATGTGGACGCTGGGCCTTCCCGTCAGGAAATCATGTCCCGTGAAACCGTGAAGGCTGTTCTCGGGTTGATCCAAAAATTCGGTGTGGGTACTGTAGATATCACGGGCGGAGCGCCGGAGCTGAATCCTCATTTTGATTATCTCGTCGAGCAAAGCTGCCTGCTTGGATGCCGTGTCATTGACCGCTGCAACCTCACGGTTTTTTTCGAGCACGGCAAGGATTATTTGCCTGAGTTTTTGGCACGGCATGGGGTCGAAGTGGCGGCTTCACTGCCCTGCTATTCCAGGGAAAATGTGGACAAACAGCGGGGCAAAGGCGTTTTTGACAAAAGCGTCGAAGCCTTGCTGTGGCTGAACAGGCTTGGATACGGGAAAAAGGACACGGGCCTTCTTTTGAATCTTGTCTATAATCCGGTGGGGCACTATCTTCCTCCAAACCAAAATGATCTTGAAGCGGATTATAAGGAACGCCTGCTTGAAGATTTTGGAATCGTTTTTAACAGGCTTTTTACCATCACCAATATGCCTATCAGCCGTTTTGCCTCCAGCCTGATTGCAACCAAGCGATACCAGGAATATAGGGAGCTTTTAATTAACAACTTCAACCCCGCCACGCTCGACGGGCTTATGTGCCGGAACATGCTCAGCATTGGATGGGACGGCCGTCTTTTTGACTGCGATTTTAATCAAATGCTGGACATGGCTATGGCTGGGCAACCCGGAGAAAAGCCCTTAACCGTTCATAATTTAGATACCGTGTCTCTCGCGGAACGGCCCGTGGACACGGGCCGTCACTGTTTCGGTTGCACGGCCGGAAACGGTTCCAGCTGCGGCGGTTCTGTTTTATGAAAATTTCAGTCATCATTCCCGCTTTTAACGAGGAAACCGTCATCGGTACCACACTCGCTGATTTACGCGAGAATCATGATCCGGATGAGATCATTGTCGCGGACGGCGGCAGCACGGACAGGACTAGGGAAATTGCCGCTTCCTTGGCACGCGTGATTTCGGCTCCGAAGGGCAGGGCCAGTCAATTGAATGCCGGAGCGCGTGAGGCTTCGGGTGACATTTTTCTTTTTCTTCACGCGGACACCCGTCTTCCCGCGGGCGGCATTGAGACGGCACGCGGTTTGATCGCGAGCGGCAAGTCGGAGGCAGGCCGTTTCCGCATGGGTTTTGATTCTGAAGATTTTTTATTAAAGTTTTACGCGTTTCACACGCGCTTCCATTTTTTTTCATATGGCGACCAGGCTTTTTTTGTCAAGCGCGGTCTTTTTGAAAGGCTGAAAGGATTCTCGGGAACGGCGCCATTTGAAGACATTGAATTTTACAAGCGCTTGCGAAAACTGGCACGGCCGTATATTATTAAAACTCCAGTCATCACATCAGCGCGCCGTTTTCTCAAGGTGGGCAAGCTGCGACAAAAATGGATTAATCTTGTTCTTGTGGCACTGTATTATTTTGGGGTGGATGTGATGCCGCTGAAAGAAAAGGGTTATCAGGATATCCGATAAGACCGAAAGATCCGGATCTTTTATTAATACTTGGGAGCTGGCTGTTATTGTAGGATATATTTTGTTGATGAGAATGCGTGGAAAAACAACCAACCGATATCAAGGCGTTGCCATATCCATGGGTTCGGGAATTATGATGGGATTTGGTCTGGTTTTGTTACTAACCACATTCAAGTTGGGGGGCCTCGTTCCGGGGCTATTCCCGTTCTCTTAGGCGGCCAGATTGTGCTTGCAGCTTTGGCCAGCTTTCTCCTTTTCAGGGAAGGACTTAGCGCAATAAAGGTAGGCGGTATTTTATGCTGTTATCTGGGAATTTGGTTGAGCAGTCGATGAAGGTTGCTTGACAAATACTGGAAGATTTCGTATAAAAGAAAGCGATTGGAGATTAAAAGATGATTTTTTCGGCCAATACCAACAACCTCGCCCTAAAGAAAAAACCCGTTACGAAAGTAATGTGGCACGCTGATTGTGTGTCGATACTTAGTATTGGTAGCTATCCATCTGCTGCCAAGCGTTGCCACCGGGTAATGGGCGAGGAGGTATCGGCCGAGATGATGTAAGCCGGTTTTAAAAATACATACCAAACCAAGCCCATTACTCAAGTGAGTAATGGGCTTTTTTTTGCACGCATGGGCAGCAGAAAGGAGCATGTCATGATAGATGCTAGAAATTCAAAAGAAAAAGAAGTTACATTAAAGAAAATTGAGAAGAATCCCGTCAAGCTGACAGCGCTTCTTTATCTCAAAGAGGCGCTTCTCAATCAGCAGTACGAGAATTGCCGCGAATTTATTACGATTGCCAAGGAATTCGGAGCGCAGGATTTCGAGATTCAGAACCTTCTCGAGGATGCTAGAAGAGTTCCCACTTAGTATCTATCCGCTTGTGACGGCCCAGGGGAAGGCCGTCCAGGCGGAAGGGTCCGAAGCGGGTTCTTGTCAGGCGGAGGACGGGTTTGCCGAGCAGATCGAACATGCGGCGGATTTCACGGTTTTTCCCTTCAGTGAGCGTGATTTCAACTGTTGCCGTTGCGTTATCGGAAGAAAGAAGTTTGACTTCAGCCGGACGGCTGTGTTCGCCGCAGCCTATGTCCATGCCATTCTGGATTTTTTTCAAATCCTCGCCGGATGGCAGGCCGTTCACAACCACGCGGTAAGTGCGCGGCATATTTGAATCCGGATTCGTAAGCTGGTCGCCCCATGCCGTGTCATTGGTGAAAAGAAGCAGTCCTTCCGAATCCTGGTCCAACCGTCCCACGGGAAACAGCCATTCCTTGACATCGGTAAGCAATTCGTAGACGGTTTTGCGGCTTTTTTCATCCCGCCGTGTTGTAACATACCCTGAGGGTTTATGAAGCATGAGGTAGATTTTCTTTTGCTTCACGGCCGGTTTGCCGTCCACAAAAATCATTTCAGCCGGATGGACTTTGAAGCCCGGGTCCCGGATAATGCGGCCTTTGATTTGGACTCGCCCTGCCAGCACCCATTCGCAGGCCTGCTTTCTCGAACAGACGCCGAGCTTTGAAAGGGTTCGGATAATATTGTGAACGGGTTGAAGTTTTTTAAAATTCTGCCGTTTTTTTGTGAAAAGGGGGCGTCGCATGACTCAAAAAAAGCTGTTTGGGTTCACATTGGTTGAAATCATGATTGTGGTTGCCATTATCGGTCTGCTCGCGGCTCTTACTATTCCCAATATGTTAAGAAATAGAATTAATTCAGATGAGGCTCTGGCCAAACAATCTTTGCGCACTTACAGCACGGCCCTTGAAAATTACCGTTCAGCCCAACTTTCGACCACTTATCCCCCGGACATTGTTACGCTGGCCGGATCCAACCCCTCTTTTATTGACCCGATTTTGGGAAGCGGGACCAAACAGGGTTATGTATTCACCTACGCGCGAGTCAATGCCAATCAATATACCATTGTCACGACGCCTGTCACGCCCAATGTCACTGGAATCAACACGTTTTTTGTCGACGAATCAGGTGTTATCCGTTTTACCGATGCCGCGGGCAATCCTATTCAATAGGCATTCCCAAAAAAAATTCCACAACCTGCTTCAATATCTTTCCGGCTTTTTCCGTAATTAACAAATCGGCCAAAGGATCCAAAGGTGTTTCCGAAAGGTTGATGATAACAAGCTTCGAGCCGTGCTTTTTAGCGATGCGAGGCAGGGAGGCCGCAGGTTCCACGATCAGCGTGGACCCCACAGCCAGCATGAGGTCGCAGCGCTGGGCCCACATGGAGGCTGTTGTCATAACGCCGGAATCCAAGCCTTGCCCGAAAGAAATAGTTGCGGGTTTGAGCAAGCCGCCGCATTGAAGGCAGAGGGGAATGTCTTCGCCTTTTTCAAGCCGGGCCAAAGTTTCTTCCCACCCTGTTTCATCTTCGCATTTCAGGCACACAGTTTTCCGGTTTGTGCCGTGAAGTTCGATCACTTTTTCGGGCGGGATTCCCGATATTTGATGAAGGCCGTCGATATTCTGCGTGATAACGCCCGCGAGAAATCCTGCTTTTTCCAGACGGGCGAGAGCGAGGTGCCCCGCGTTGGGTTTCGCCCGCTTCATTTCACGGTAAAGTTCTTTTTTATAAGCCCAATAATCCCGCCTTTTGTCCGCGCTTGCCATGAATTCCTGTATCGTGACCGGTTGAAATCGCTGCCAGAGGCCGCCCTTGCTCCGGTAATCCGTGATACCGCTTTCCGTTGACATTCCCGCACCCGTGAAAACAATGAGGCTGCTTGACGATTTTAATAGCCCGATCAATTGTTGAAGGGGATCATTTTCCGGTTCCCGCATGGAGTGAATTATATCACGCGGCAGCTTCCTTTAATGGTAATCTCCTGTTGAAAAAAACGGATGATACGCTAAAATATCGATTCTTTTAGAGGAGGAGTCATGAGCAAACTCGTATTGGTCAGACATGGCGAATCACAATGGAATCTTGAAAACCGTTTTACCGGCTGGGTGGATGTGCCGCTTTCACCCAAAGGGGAGCAGGAGGCGAATGCGGCGGGAGAAAAACTAAAAGGCATTGTTTTCAAAAAGGCGTTCACCTCGCTTTTGAAGCGTGCGCAAAACACACTTGAGATTATTCTGGATGTGACCGGTCAAAAGAATATTCTGGTTGAAAAATCCCAAGCCCTGAATGAAAGGCATTACGGCGATTTGCAGGGACTCAATAAAGCTGAAACAGCCAAGAAATTTGGCGATGAGCAGGTTAAAATTTGGCGCAGAAGTTATGACATTGCACCTCCCAAGGGCGAAAGTTTGAAAGACACGGCCGCCAGAACTTTGCCTTATTTTAAAGAAACCATTCTGCCGGAGCTTAAAGATAACGCAAATATAATTGTGGCCGCGCATGGAAACAGCCTCCGCTCTATTGTTATGGATTTGGATCAGCTTACCCGGGAGCAGGTGTTGGGGCTTAATATCCCGACAGGGGTTCCTATTGTTTATGAATTTGATTCTGGTTTGAAGATTCTTTCCAAAAAGACTCTTTAATCCAAGCCAGCGGACCTGACTATTATTAGCGAAGTATTTGACAACCTTTTCATTTTGACTATAATCCTACAAAACAGATAGGACAAATAGGCTATGAAGCTATCCAAAAGGGGTGAATACTCGTTAAGAGCTTTGCTGTCATTGACTTATGCTTATAGCTCTAACGCATTTTGCAGCAATCAGTTAAGACTGATTTCAGAGAAAGAAGACATTCCTTATAAGTTTTTAGAGCAAATCATGTCTGCATTAAAGCACGGCGGATTGGTCAAAAGTCAAAAAGGAAAGAATGGCGGTTATTCGCTGGCCAAGCCGCCTGAGAAAATCAATTTGGGAGAAGTGATTCGCTTAATAGACGGGCCATTGGCACCGACAGGCAATGCGGAAGAAATTCGAGGTGTGATACAGCGGGGCGAAAGAACCGCGGGAATATACAGTGTTTTGCTTGATGTCCGGAACGCCATTGCCGACATTCTGGATCACACAACTTTGGCAGACGTTTACCAACGCACGCTTGAACTGTCGCGCGACAGACGCGAGCAAAGCGGCATGTATTATATTTGAGGAGTCGTCATG
>ASOC01000097.1 GCA_000405945.1 Candidatus Omnitrophus fodinae SCGC AAA011-A17 | reverse complement strand
AGATTGAAATCACGCCCTTTGTTTGGTCTTTTCCCGTTCTCATTTCCAAAGGCGTGCTTCAGGGTGCATTTCAGCCATTCTTCAGTTATTTCGCTACCCCGGAGACTTTGCTTTTGATGCGAGACATTGTTTTGCGCATGAGTCCTCGGGAAATTCAGGAAATTCTGCTCTATGAATACAGGGATCTTTGGCGACGCGCTAACGATATGTATAAAGAGGGGCGTCCGAAAGGATTGCATAGACTTGGTCAGTTGGCCATGTGGAAGCAATTCGCGGGACTGAATAAGCGCGGGGATTCCGATTTCGTGGACTTTGATGAATTGTTTAAAACGGCAATTAGACATAAGCCTCCGGATAAAAAAGATATAAGTTTGAGGGGAAAGGACGGCAAGTGGCCGCCAGGTCGCAAAGATCTTGAGGACGCATTCACAGCGGCCATGGAGAAGTTAGACCTTGCCGGACGCGAAGATGAGCTCAAAGCGGCCTTTCTGGCGTATGGTGAGAAATTAATCGGGAATCTCAAGGCAATGGGTGAGAGCCAAATAACCGCCGCGGCGCTGGGGAAGGAAGTCACAAACCGCAAGCGTAATGGAGAGAAAGGCGAAAAGTCTGTCGTTGCCCGTGAAGAACTTACCCGCGAACGACTATTGGAGAAAGCACAAGCTGTTCTTGCGGATCCGCATCCGGAGACGGGGATGGTTGCAAATGAATTATTGAATTATCTTAATTAATTATAACAGCTTAATTTAGCCATTACAAATTCACGCAACCTATTTGTTTGAAATGAGATACGATAACAGAAATAAATGATGCGACACCGCGTCTTCCACGCGGTGCTGCTTGCACATGGCAGCGAGCGGCTGCCGATTATGCGGCTATTTGCGTGATTTCCTGCTCGCGGGCGGCTGAAACTATCGAGGATATAAAGGACGCAATACTTAAACTCATACCGCCTCCGGTTTCAATATTGAAGGCGTCTTTCAGAAAACCTACGTCATAATCTGACAATAATTTTTCAAACGCAGGCTTAGAACCGCTCAAAACCTGATTGCGCACATCTTCACCTGCCAAGGCCAATGAAAAAATAACCAGCAACACCGCGTCAATGGCCTGCTTTTTCATGCGCTCGGGCACTTGGTCAATCTGCGTTAATATGGACAGCAGCATTTTCGACAAGTCCGGATTAAGTTTCATTTGATTCACAAAAATAAAGAGCGGCGGATGTTTCGTGGTGCCCATTTGGCTCATAGTCTGTTTTATAGTTCTCTCCAGTTTCGCAGAAGACGCCGTGTCCAATAAAACTGGAAGGGCTGTCACACCAAGCGCCGAAAGTTCAGAACGGTTCAGAGAGTCGCGTTTTTCATGCAAAATAATCAACAACTTAATCATCTGACGGTAATTCTTGAGCGAATCCAACTCCAGATTCATATCTCTACCCGCATGCTGAATTGCCAGACTGAATTTTTGTCCTGATTCCGCAGCCTTTTGAGTCATGATTTCCTGCGCTTTGGCCATCCGCGTGTCAAAAGTCCGCAAATGGTCATCCGTGACTAGATTTTCCGCTTGGGCACTGAACTTGACGGCATCTTCACCTGCAGGGTCAAAAACCGCGGCACGAAGGGATGCCGCCAATTCATCTGCAGTAACCGGAATACCAAGCGCTGAAACACTCTTCGCAACCCCTTCAAGATCAACCTCTAACTGAAAGAGCGCGTCAAAGAAATTTTCAGCTGCCGCAAGCCGTTTTACAACTTCCGCCGATTCGTCTTCAAGCACTTTTCTGTAATCTTTCAATTTAGCTTCCGCCAAACCTGTCAGGTACTGCATGAGCATTTTCGTATCCTTGATTTCTCCCTGGGCAATTTTTTCCGCCAAATCGTTTGCCAAATCTTCGGCATTTTTAAACCCGGTAAGAACGGCCAAAGGACTTTGAGCCGACGCGACCCCGTCTTTAATGGGAGCTAGTGTCTCAGGACGACCTGAGACCGGCAATGCCGTCGCGCTTCCTAAAGATTCCGCGGAGATCGTTTCTAGATTGGGCCCTGGTTCAATTTCGCCCTGCACCGGAGTCCCGGCCATGGGCACAACCACAGCGGCGCCGTGCGGAAACAGAGCCTGCATCAGTTCACGCACGGGCATGAACCCGGCGCGGTTGCGATCTTTATAGGGCAATTCAGCCACAAAATCGGCGATCAGATAGTTAGCACTGTCCTGTTCGAGACTAATCAGAGCGGAGAGAAGAAATTTCTGGCGGTCATAAAATAATTTGTCGTGAGTGCCCTCCTGCGAGCCTTCAAGGAGGTGCGTGAGTTCATGGGTGAGAGTTTCGATCATTTTTTCAAACATTCCGTTCAAAAACGCGCCCTGCCCGTCTGATCCTGTCTTGATATATTCCGCAAGCGCCTTCACCTTGGATTCGGCGTCCAGGATATTCCAAGCGTAGAAGTTTGTTTGCTGAAAGGCATGCGCCATCGATAATCCGTCAGTTTCTGCATAAAAAAGTGACTTCGGAGGATTTTGGCTTAATTCCCCGAGTCGATCATAAAATGTTTGCCCGACATCCTCAGACGTCACCAGGTCGCGAACTTTACGGATAGCTTCGGCGGCCAAATAATCGCTCATTTCCAGAAAAAGACGGTAAGCCCCGGCCAGCCCATCCAATTCTACTGGCAAACTAAAATGCTTGCCCTGCACCTCCGGGGATATTCCCATGCTCTCAAGGGATGCCTTTTGCGCGTCTTCATGCTCAATGGTTTTATCCACATTCTGCAAAGCCTTTCTGATCACTTCCGGCAAATTTTCAAGATCTGGAAAATTATCCGGATTCTGCCGGTAAAAGTTGAAAAATTCCATGAGAGATATTTTCCGCCCCTCCACTTCGGGCAGAAAATCAGCTGGATACGCGAGCAACAACCTTCCCAAATGGTTACGGCTATCCGGCGTGTCTTCGAGATAGGTGGCCGCAATTCGCTGCATGTCAACTCCGGCCGGATTTTCCCTCAACTGTTCTGCGTCAGCCACTATCGCGGGACCCACCGTGATTTCCGCCTTTTCTCCGCCGAAAAAGTCGTATCCGAACAAATCAAAGTCCTGGATGTCGCCTCGCGAAAACATGGCCACCGCAGACTCCAAAGCTCCCGTGGCCACAGGTAGGGCAATCTCTCCGTAAACTTCATCCCTTTCGGCAATATCGGTGCCTCCCTGGATTCTCCGTATTCTTTTGGCCGGATCAGTCGGATGCACGGCGGGAAGATTCACGGAAAAACCCGCGGCTATTAAAGGCTTGCGCAATGCCACCGGAAGCAAAGCAAAAAAACTGTCATCCATAGGCTTAAACTGAAGCCCGCCAAGATCCAAATCCGAAGTGCCGGGCGTTGAATAAAACTCTAGGGTCCCGCGCGGACTTTCGCGCGTGGTGAGTAAATTTTTTCTGTTGTCGTTGACCCATTCGCCATTCACTAAAATCTCAATCCTGTCCGGATTCACCAATCCGGTGTATTTTCTGACCACAGTTTTCACCATTTCCGACTCAAGCTCGGGCATGCCCATGTTGACAAAGGCCTGAATTCTGGTTCCATTTTTCATCTGCTTCACCGCTTTAGCGTCCAATTCCTCGTCTTCAACCGTATAATCAACCACATCGCCGAATTTCCGGATGGGTGTTACTTTAAGCCTTCTCGCCTTCCCATCCTTGACGGACTCGATCACCACATACTCCGAATTGGCCAGCAGCGTGAAAAATCCCTGTCCCTGTTCGCCCAAATACCCCTTGGCTTGATCGAGTTTTGACGTGCTGAACGGCATGAGAAGTTTGTTGAATAGCCTCTCCGCATCCATACCGATTTCATCCTGCACTTCAAGAACCGTAAGCCTTTTTCCCGCAACATCTTTGCGGTAGGTGTTGAACGTAAGTTTCCCTCGAGCGCCCGGCGGTGTTTCATCAATCACATTCTGGACCAATTCTCTAGCGGCCGCATGCAAATCCATATTTTGTCTGGACACTGACCTGAAATCAGCGGCTAAAAAATCCCGGCGTGCCTGCCGGGCCGCATCCGCCTGTTTCGTAAATTCAACCGCACTCTCCACACGCGCCAGCACGTCGGCCTCTGACTCGGTCTTCTCGTCCGGGACATTCGACCAGGTGTCATAAAGATCCACAAGCCGGAAACGCCGCGATTTATTCGCATCCAGCGTGATTTCATCCGTTAGATCCGCGGTATCCGCGTTTGACAGAAGGTAACTCACAAAAGGAGCTAGCTGGGCGTCAAATTGGCTGGGTTCCCATACTTTAAGCTGATAAGCCTGACGTTCCAGACTTTCAAGCAGCTTTTCATATTCACCGCTCTCACTGGCGATTTTATAGATCTGGATCAACTTTAGTGAAATCTCTTCGCGGTAGGCGCGGTATTCCTCAGGTGTCGGCTTGCCCGCATCCGGCTTCTTCAAGAGATGCTTACGGTCTAAAAATGACGTAGCACCCGCATTCTCGAAATAATCCAAAAAACGCATAAAGTACGCCCAGTCCCGGGCTGGCAAATTCTTCAAAAGCGAATAATCAAAATAGAGACGTATTTGCCATTCACTTTCATACGGGATCTGCACACCCTCTGAAATCATTTCCAGGATAGCCTTCAGGCAAGCCTCCTTGCCACGTAACGGCAAATCAGCCGCAAGCATGCCCATCACATTTCTTGATAAACGGTGTGATTTTAATGCCTCGTATTGCGCCCCCCAGTCGGGTACACTCGGTTCTCCGCGCGCGGCGGCTGAAGCGCTGAAATAATAGAGGTAGACTTTCAATGCCTCAAGTTTGCCGTCACCGGCGTATTCATAGTATAATTCCCATTGGTTGGGGTTGTCTCTAAAAACGCGGCTAAGAAGGTCTTGCCTCTCCGCGGACGAATAATTCAGCAATCCCGAAAAAAGAGAGGTGTATTCATCATTAGATGCAAGATACCCGGGTGAGTTTATGCCTTGCGTCGTATTTGGCTGCGGCTGAATAAACGGAACCGTTTCTTCAACAAGTTGAGAATAGCTCCGCAAAGCATCAAAATCACCGTTCAAAAACAAGGTGAGCGGATGACCGAAATATCCTTCCTGCATCCAGTGGCTGTTTAATTGAAAAAAAGCGGCCAAAGACCGCTGTTTATCCCATGAGTCCAACTGGACCATTATCTCGTTAAGTTCAGCCAAGCCGCTCTTAAACGCCGCGAACCGGCTGTCATCCAAAGTCATGACAGCCCGCGCAAAAAAATAGTTTTCCATGATATACCGCAGCCCGGCCAGCAATTCCCCGATCTCCGCAAAACGTCCCAGCCACTTATGGATTTGATCGGAGTCTGCGATATGAGCCCGGTTCGCGTCTTTTTCGATTAAATAGTCCAGAGCGTCAAGAACGGTATTAATAATCTCACCCTTGTTGAAAGAAAAGGTGTCGCCAAGAAGGCGGAGATGGGCAAAATTCCGCACCTCAAAAACCATATCCCAAAAAGAGGTGCCATGCTGCTGTATCGAGTAGCCGACCTTCGCTAAACACCTTATCCACGCTTCAAGGTAGTAGCCTACCTGGCCCGATGCATCATCACTTAACCGGTACAGGCCCGAATCAACCAGCCCGGCGGCAAAATCCACAAAGTGTTCGCTGTCCCAAAGGATATCGTTAAGCTTATCTTTTTCTCGGGCATAACGGAGTATCGGCTCGATGAATTGACGCACGTCCGGCCTTGTGATGCGGCTTAGAATATCTTCAGCCCTGGCTTCCAACTCAGCCGCTTTCTCAGGAGATATCTCCGCCGGTACAGCCGAAGCCTCGGATTGCTGCGGTTCCGCAACTGCAGGCTCTGCCTGATAATAGGAAAACACAGGCTCTTTTTCCAGGGCCAGCAGAACATTGAACAGCGCGCGGTCAATGTCAATCTCTGGCATGAATTTGCGGTTTATATACACGGCTTCTTTCGTTGCGACAAACTTCGTCTCGTCCACAAAATCCGCGAGCAATACTTTTTTGGTTCCAAGCATAACGGGCTGATCGCCTTGCATAGCGCGATCAAAGGCCGACGCATACTCATTCATGCCGTCAATAACCAAACCGGGATCGACCAGAAAAAGTTTTTCATGAGGCGCCAGTTTCGTGAACTTTTCCGAATTCGGCATCAAGGCGTCATTCCATTGCCGCACAGTTTGAACCGCCTCGCGCATGCGGCGTTTCAGCACGCCGCCATCCTGAACCCGTTTATACTGTAATTGATCAGCCACCGGATAAAAGGCGCTCAAAAGATCGAGCCGTCCCTTTTTTTCCATAAGCGCGACCATGGCCTGCGCTTTTGCGACAAACAGGGGGTCGGCAAGAATTCTGTTCCTTGATATCGGGACCTTGATGTTCGGCGGAAAATTCAGAACAACTTTTGATGGCATTCCAAAACCTTCCAATTCCTGGGTAAAGATGGTGACTCCGTGCACGTTAATAAAAACCTTGGTCTTGGGATCCTTTTTATTAAGCCTTTTGTCATTTTTTGACGCATAGATTTCAACGCCATTTGCGCTATCCTCCAAATGTTCAAAATGTTCGAAATCAAAGGCCTCGTGATTCACCGTCACCGGTGTCTCGGCATCCATTTGAACATTGATCTTGGCGTTATTGTCAAAACCAAGAAAATCATCGATTACCTTGCGCGCCGAATTTTTATCAAAGGAGCGGCTTTTTAGTTTTACCGTGGTGCCGGGTTCAGCCCCGGATGCGGGAAGGCGTTCAAACCGGATTTTAAGTTTCCCGTCCTCAATCAGAAAGGTGATGCGGTAAGCCTCCTGGTCAGCTCCTTTGCCGAACCGGGTTTCTACATTGACTTCATCGCCCTCCTCCCTCACAAAATAAAGCAGTGAATAAAACCCAATTCCAAACTGCCCGGTTGAGTAAAGAATGTCACGCATATTGCCCAACAAATCCGCTTCCGTGCCGGCGGTTTCCGGACTTGTCCCAAGCCTTTCCTCATAATCCTGAAGCCTGCGGTTCAGATCCGAAAAAATGGCCTGCTCAAACGCCGAAAGCGCCGCCGGTACCGCTAAAATACTTGCGCGCAAATTCCCGATTTTTTCAACGCTGGTCAAGTCTTCACGATCCAGAATTTCCTTCAGGCTGTCCAGACGTTCGCTTTTCTTCTCACCCTGAAAAGGCGGTAAAAAATTTTGTCAGGATGGTTTCTCCTTTCATGCCCGGACCGGAGTCAG
>ASOC01000096.1 GCA_000405945.1 Candidatus Omnitrophus fodinae SCGC AAA011-A17 | reverse complement strand
AGCAAGACCACGCAGGTTGAGGACTTTCTAAACTCTATTTGTGTGACCGTGAAAACCGCGAAGGGCTCGAATATGGTTCTCGGCAGTTTATTTGGAAACAAGGACCCCCGTATCGTC
This sequence comes from Candidatus Omnitrophus fodinae SCGC AAA011-A17, assembly GCA_000405945.1. GTDB lineage: Bacteria > Omnitrophota > Omnitrophia > Omnitrophales > Omnitrophaceae > Omnitrophus > Omnitrophus fodinae. Next base: position 7,111 of record ASOC01000096.1, on the reverse strand, counting down.
CGTATCAATCAATTCCGTGTGGACGCCATTCCCAAGGGATATATGCTTGTGATCACCAACGATGATAAACCCGGCGTGGTAGGCGAGGTGGGGACTCTGCTCGGCAAACATAAAATCAATATCGCGGAAATGACGCTGGGCCGCAAAGAAGAGGGCGCTTACGCCATCACCGTGATTAACTCGGACAATGCCGTGCCGGCGGCCGTGCTGAAGGAGCTCAAGGCGCTTAAGCTAATCATTGACGTGAAGCTGGTGAAGCTTTGATGAACACGATTTTGATAGGCGCCCAGTGGGGCGATGAAGGGAAAGGCAAGATTATCGACCTTCTTTCCCGTCAGAGCGATTATATCGTCCGCTATCAGGGCGGCGCCAATGCCGGACATACGGTAAAGTTTGGAGGCAAGGAATACATCCTGCATCTTATTCCTTCAGGTATTCTCCACCGGGGCAAAAAATGCGTGATCGGTAATGGGGTGGTTATTGATCCTGAAGCCCTGTTCAAGGAATGGTAAAAAGAAGGCTGTCGAGAATGTCAAGAAAACCTCCGAGGCCGGGCAAGACGCCCGAATCTTTGGTTTCAAGATTGCGTTTTACGATGCTTTCCACGCAGTCTCCGACTTGGGCCATGACACCCAATACAACTCCGAGGATTAAAAGATCATGAAACGCGGCCGGCAAATAGAGACGGGACAGGCAAGAGACAACAACCGAAGTCGCCAATTGGCCCCAGGCACCTTCCCACGTCTTTTTCGGGCTGATATGCGGAATAAACGGGGTTCGTCCGAATTTCTTTCCGATAAAATAAGCTCCGGCATCCCCAAGCTTCACCACGGAAATCGCGTAAAAAATCCATNTGGCGCCTCCAAAATTCGCTAAACGCAGCGGGATCGCGTAAGAAAACAGCCAGGCGATCCAGACTATGCCGAACATGGCGACGGCAGTCCCGGCAAAAGCCTGCTGTATATTCTCCGTGCGCGAATTGGCAAAAAAGAGGAGCGTGATCGAGGCGATAATAAAAACCGGCTCACAGCCCGTGTGAATCGCCCAGGGCACGAGCAAGGCCAGCACGATCATCACGCCCCGGTTAATCGGGAAGGATTTTCTTTGCACCAGCGTGATGTATTCATTGAGTCCCATCAAAATATAAAACATAATCACGGCGCAATAAAACACCGCGGGTGCGAAAAAAATCGCCCAAAAGGCCATGCTCACCAGCACGGATGACGCCAAAATGCGCTTGCGGGTTTCTTTAGTTTTTAGAGCGGACTGGATGTCTGCCAAAACGTCTCTCCCTGGTTTGGTATTCCTGGATTGCTTTCAGGAGGTCATCCTTTCTAAAATCCGGCCATAATTTTTCAGTGACGTAAATTTCCGTGTAGGAAAGCTGCCATAAAAGAAAATTGCTGATGCGCATTTCACCGCTCGTCCTGATAAGAAGATCGGGGTCTGGCAGTTCGGCGGTGTACAGATAACGTGAAAAAACATCCGGCGTGATGTCCTGCGCGGCCAGTTCACCCGACTTGACTTTTTCGGCGATTTTCTTCACGGCATCCACAATCTCAATGCGGCTGGAGTAACTCAAGGCCAAAGTGAGAACCATGCCCGTGTTGGCTTCGGTTGCTTTGAGATTCCGACGGATTTTCGACTGAATCTCGGCCGGAAGGTCGTCCAGGCGGCCTATCATTCTGAATTGAATATTGTTTTTGGTGATTTCGGCGAGTTCTTTGTCCAGATAATTGGATAGGAGATTCATCAGAAAACCAACCTCATCCTGGGGCCGGCCCCAGTTTTCCGTGGAAAAAGCATAAAGGGTCAGGTATTTGATGCCCAATTCGCCGGCCGCGCGCACAATGCTGCGAATGCTTTCCACTCCAGACTGATGGCCCTGGACGCGGGCCAGCCCTCTTTCCATGGCCCAGCGGCCATTTCCATCCATGATAATGGCGACGTGTTGAGGCAATTCACTCATAGATACGGCGGAGGAGTTTCACTCTCCGCCTCCTGATGTTAAGGTAACCCTCATGCATTTTTTTAAAAAAAAGCAAGAGGGCGTGAGGCATCGGTAGACTTAAAAAGCTTTCCGATGGCTCACGAAAATGGTCTGGTTTCTCTGTGAACCGACAGAGATAATAGAAATCGGGGTCTTTAAAAGCGCGGAAAGACGCGCAAGATACTTCCTGGCATTGACCGGAAGGTCCCGGTATCGCCGGATTCCCGATAAATCCGTCTGCCATCCGGGGTGTTCCTCATAGACGGGTTCGCACCGTTCCAAAATCCGGACATTCGATGGAAAAGTACGGTGAATTTTCCCGCCGCATTTATAACCTGTGGCGATTTTGATGCGGGGCAATTCATCGAGCACATCCAGTTTCATCACCGCAAGAGTGTCCAGTCCGTTGACCATCACCGAATGCCTGCCCACCACAGCGTCAAACCATCCGCAACGCCTCGGACGGCCCGTGGTGGCGCCGAATTCCTCGCCTTTATTCCGGATTTTATCCATCAATTCGGGTCCAAATTCAGTCGGGAAAGGCCCCTCACCCACCCGGGTCGTGTAAGCTTTCACCACGCCGAGTATTTGTCCGATATGGGTGGGCGCTACGCCTGTTCCCGTGATGGCACCGCCTGCCGTTGAGTTGGAAGATGTCACATAGGGATACGTGCCGTGATCCACATCAAGCAAAGTCCCCTGCGCGCCTTCAAAAAGAATACGCTTTTTTCTGTCCGCCGCGTTATTCAAAAGCTGAATCGTGTCAGCTACGAAAGGTTTCAGGCGTTTCGCGTAGGAACTGTATGTGTCATGAATTTCCTTGAAATCGAGCCCTTTGTGTCCGTAAATTTTTGTCAGGATTTTATTTTTTTCGTCCAGGATGTAACACAGCCTGTCGCGAAAAAACTCGGGGTCGAGCAAATCCGAAACGCGCAATCCCAGCCTCGCCATTTTATCCGCATAGCACGGGCCTATGCCGCGTTTAGTGGTCCCGATTTTTCCGTTCTGCCCTTCTTCCTGCAAGCGGTCAATCAGCTTGTGGTAAGGCATGATGAGGTGGGCCTGCTCACTGATAAATAGCCGTCCATTAACGTCAATGCCGGTTTTTTTGAGCGTGTCGATTTCCTTGAACAGGGCTTCAGGATCAATAACCACCCCATTACCGATCACGCATTTTTTGCCCCGGTGGAGAATACCTGAAGGAATAAGATGCAGGATGTATTCCTTGCCTCCAAACTTTACCGTATGTCCGGCATTGGCGCCGCCCTGATAGCGGACGATATAATCGCTCTGACGGGAAAGAAGGTCGATAATCTTGCCTTTCCCTTCATCGCCCCACTGGGCGCCTATCAAAATCGTGTTCATCAAAGCTTCACCAGCTTCACGTCAATGATTAGCTTAAGCGCCTTGAGCTCCTTCAGCACGGCCGCCGGCACGGCATTGTCCGAGTTAATCACGGTGATGGCGTAAGCGCCCTCTTCTTTGCGGCCCAGCGTCATTTCCGCGATATTGATTTTATGTTTGCCGAGCAGAGTCCCCACCTCGCCTACCACGCCGGGTTTATCATCGTTGGTGATCACAAGCATATATCCCTTGGGAATGGCGTCCACACGGAATTGATTGATACGGACGATACGGGGGTCCTTGTTTCCAAATAAACTGCCGAGAACCATATTCGAGCCCTTCGCGGTTTTCACGGTCACACAAATAGAGTTTAGAAAGTCCTCAACCTGCGTGGTCTTGCTCTCATTAACCGTAATACCTCTTTCCCGCGCCATGGACGGCGCGTTCACGAAATTAACCGCATCCCCGCAAGCGGGCGTTAGCAACCCTTTGAGAACCGACAGCGTCAAGGGCGCCAGATTGTACTGGGTAACTTCACCGCTGTATTTGACGTCAAGTTCCTGAATATTCCCCTCAAACAACTGCGTGTGCAAGAGCCCGAGTTTCTCCGCCAAGTTGAGCCATGGTTTGATCAGCTTGTAGGTTTCGCCGTCCATGGAAGGCAAATTAACGGCATTGCGTATGCCGCGGTTCAAGAGCGCGTCCACAACCTGATGCGCCACGGCCACGGCCACATTTTCCTGCGCTTCCTCCGTGGAGGCGCCCAGATGCGGCGTGGCAACCACTTGGGACAGTTTCAACAAAGGATGATTCGGATCCACGGGCTCTTTTTCAAACACATCCAGCGCGGCCGCTCTTACCTGGCCCGACTGAATAGCCTGGACAAGAGCTTCCTCGGACACAATGCCGCCCCTGGCGCAATTGACAATGCGCACCCCTTTTTTCATCAACGCAAAAGCCTTTTCATCAATTAGATGGTAGGTGTCGTCATTCAGCGGCGTATGCACCGTGATGTAATCCGCTACCTTGTACACCTGCTTCAAGTCCTGCACCACCTGAATTTCAGGCTGTTTGATGGCGTCCTGCGAAAGATAGGGATCATAGGCGATGATTTTCATGCCAAAGCCCAAAGCTCTTTTGGCGACTTCGCGGCCGATGCGGCCAAAACCCACGATTCCCAAAGTCTTGCCGAAAAGCTCCGAGCCCGTGAAATGCGTACGCTTCCACTCGCCTCGAAGAAGAGACTGGTGAGCCTGGCTGATATTGCGGTTCATGGCCAGCAAAAGGCTCATGGTGTGCTCCGCTGTGGAAATATTATTTCCCTCCGGCGTGTTCATGACAATAATGCCCTGTTTGGTCGCAGACGCCAAATCCACGTTGTCCACCCCCACACCCGCGCGGCCGATCACCTTGAGATTCTTTCCGTGTTCGATTAAAACTTTAGTCAGTTTGGTGGCGCTTCGCACGATAATTGCGTCGTATTCCCCGATAATTTCCTTGAGGTGGTCCGGCGTCATACCGACCTTGACATCAACGCTCAGTTCTTTTTCATTTTTAAGAATAGACAGACCCGCCTCCTCAAGCACGTCGCTCACCAAAACTTTGAATTTCACCTGTTTAGTCATGGTCATGCCCTCACCCCGTATGCAAAGAATTTGACAGAAGCGCCTTTCGTAAAAGTGTAACCCAATTTCGCCAACACCTCTTCCAGGCATTCAAACCCCACCGCAAGGTCGGCCTGAGTGATATAGCCCATATGCGCCACCCGGAAAATCTTGCCTTTCATTTCCGACTGGCCGCCGGCCATGACCACCCCGTACTCATCCTGGAGTATTTTGAGAAGTTTGCTGCCATCCACGCCCTGCGGCACTTTCACAGCCGTGACACCGTTGGCGGGGCGGCTGGCGAAAAGTTCAAGCCCCAGGGCTTTGACCGCGGAACGCGTGGCCTGAGCCAGACGCTCATTGTCCTTCCACACATTTTCCACGCCGCGCTTCTTGATAATTTCCAGGGATTTCTGCAACCCCAATACCACGTTAATCGCCGGAGTGAATGGCGAATCCTCGTCGGCCAAAGCTTTGATATAGAGTTTCAGATCGAGGTAATATTTGGGAAACCTGGCCTTTTCCATGGCCCTCTTGGCTTTTTCACTCACGGAAAGGAATCCCAGCCCCGGAGGAACCATCAACCCTTTCTGAGACCCGCTGATCGCAAGATCCACCTGCCATTCATCCGTTTCAAGCCTGTCGGCCAAGAGACCGCTGATCGTGTCCACGCCAAATAACGCATCGGTCTTGGCCACGATGCGTCCCAGCGCCTGAATATCATTCACAACACCGGTTGAAGTCTCGAGGTGCGTGGCATACACCGCCCGGTATTTTTTAGCGGCCAAAGCTTTCTCAAGTTCGGCAGGTTCAAAGGCCTGCCCGTACGGAACTTTTAGCACGTCATAGGCAATACTAAAACTCTTCGCTATTTCCAAGAAGCGCTCGCCGAATTTTCCGCCCGCGAGCACCAGAATCGTATCTTCCGGGGACAGGAAATTCACCATACTGGCTTCCATGGCGCCCGTTCCCGAGGTGGTGAAGGTGTACACGTCATTCTTCGTGCGGAAAACTTCTTTCAGTCCCTCGCTGACTTCTTTGAAAATTTTACGGTATTCGTTCGTGCGGTGATGAATGATAGGCCTGGCCAGAACTTCAAGAACCTCGGGCGGCACAGGCGTGGGCCCGGGCGTCAAAAGAATATTGTGTTTGGTCATGATTGTTACTTTTTGTCCTTAATATCCAGTTTTGATTCAATCACATGATCGACGATGCCGTAAGCCTTGGCTTCATCCGCGGACATAAAAAAATCGCGGTCGCAATCTTTCTCCACTTTATCCAAAGGCTGAGACGTGTGTTTGGCGATAATCCGCTGAAGCTGCTCCTTAAGCTTCAGGATTTCCCTGGCCTGAATGCTGATATCGCTCGCCGTGCCCTGAGCGCCCCCCCACGGCTGGTGAATCATCACCCGCGCATACGGAAGCACGTAACGTTTTCCCTTGGCACCGGCGCACAGAAGAAGTGCGCCCATGCTGGCCGCCTGCCCAAGACAATAGGTGGACACGTCACATTTCACAAATTGCATGGTGTCGTAAATAGCCAGACCCGCCGTCACCGAACCGCCCGGGCTATTGATGTAAACATTAATGTCCTTGTCCGGGTCGTCCGTCTGGAGAAAAAGAATCTGGGCGATAATCAGATTGGCTATCACATCGTCAATCGGGGTTCCTATAAAAACAATCCTGTCCTTGAGAAGACGGGAATAAATATCATACGCGCGTTCTCCTCTACCGGTTTGCTCAATCACCATCGGCACCAAATAACTCATAGGAACCTCCTTTTCAGCCTTGTTCACTGGATAATCTCCGCTTTTTCCCTCAAAAACCGGGCTGTTTTCTGATTCAAAATCTGCACGGCCAAATTCTCGATCAAATGCTCCTTGGCATAATACTCCACCACTTTTTCCTTAGGCTGTTTGACCTCTTTGGCGATTTCTTCAAATTTCTTCTCAAGGTCTTTTTCCGTCACTTCCATTTTCTCGCGCGTGGCAATCTCATCAAGAATAAAGCTGAGGCGCACCTGTTTTTCAGCCTCGGCCTGGAGTTTTTCGCGGAACTTATCTTTTTCCTTCAACGCGTCCTCCTGCTTCACACCCTGATACATCATATTGCTCAAAGCCTGTTCAACCAGATGATCGAGACGGCGCTCTACCATTTTTTTTGGGAGTCGAGAA
>ASOC01000095.1 GCA_000405945.1 Candidatus Omnitrophus fodinae SCGC AAA011-A17 | reverse complement strand
CTCGGTCGAGCAGGCCCGAGCCATCCGCTCGGGCTTGCCCGGAGGAACCGGAGCAGTACCTGCCCGGGGTTCCATGCTCCGGGCAGGTGGCCGAGCAAAGCGAGGTCCCTTGACGTTCAGGGCCTGACTGTCCTGAAGCTCCCGCATCATCTCAAGCTGCCGGACAATTTCCAAGGCTTCCGGCGAAAGCCTCTTTCCGATATCCCCGGACGGCGGCACTTGAATCATTTCTTCCAGTTTTTCTTCCGTGCATCCTTCAGAAAAAATTTCACGCACGGCAAGGCGGATTTTACTGCTATGGTCCCGGATATCAAGCTGGGCCATATGAAAACCAAAGGCCCTGACCTGGTCAATCAAGCGGAGCAGGTCCCCGCCCGCCGCCATAATGCCCTGATTCATTTCCAAACTTCCTTTAATCAGCAGAAGGTCCTCTAAAAATTCATCCGCAGAAGAGTATCCGGGCGCTGTTTTCCGGGAAGCGTTTTCCAGTTTCTGGTGGATAAACGTGAATTTTTTTCTGTAAATCTCGGTGGGCTCGTAGCGGGCCAGATTCTCGGCGAGCTCGGGCATTTTTTTGCGGTCATCATCCAGCGAACGCAAAAGAGCCTTAGAAACAGACACCCTCGCGTCAGACTGGCTGAACTTGAGCATGAGCGCTGTTACTTTGGCGAGATAATTTCTTAAAATCAGGCGGCGGTGCTTGTCAACAGTTTGGCGGGTCACGTCACAGGTCACATTAGGATTGCCGTCACGGTCGGCGCCCACCCATGACCCGAAACGGATAAAAGGGGAAAAGGCGACGCGCTTTTTGTAATTCCTTTCAAATTCAGCCCTGATTTTTTCATGGACTTCCGGCACCAGGTCAAGAATCGTTCTCTGAAAGTAAAAAAGGGTTTGATCAACCTCATCCGCCACGTCGCGTTTCCGGCGCCGGATTTCAGCGGTTTGCCAAAGGATTTCGAGAATTTCCCTGACTCCGTTAACGGCGGATGCCCGCTCCGAGGCTGTCAAATCCTCCCGGTCAAGAAAAGCCAGCGTCTGAGCAATACGGAGAAGGTGATCCAAAATCGTCCTCCGTTTGGCCTCCGTGGGGTGGGCGGTGAGAACCAACTCCACCTCCATTCTGGATAGAAAATCCAGAACCTCCTTGCCTTTTATTTTACGTCCCCTGAGGTCGCGGAAAAGTTTGCGGATCGACATTTCCTCCTGCCGCGAATCATCCATCTCATAAAAACGGATTCTTCTCACCCTTTGCAATTCTTCGGCAATATTGACCAGTTGAAAATAAATCGTGAAGGCCCGGGCGATTTTTTGAGTCTCCTCAAGGCTGAGAGACCGCATTAATTTCATCTGCTTTTCGATAAAACGCTCGGAAGCAGCCGGATTTTCGCGGATTTTCTTGGCCAGAATGCGGATTTCTTCAATCCTGGAAAATATCCCCTCTCCCTCCTGCTCCCGGATCACGTCGCCCAAAAGCGTGGTCAAAAAGCGGACGTCTCTTCTCAACGCCCAGGCGGATGAAAGCTTATTATCTTTGACTGAGGTCATGGGGCCGTCCTAAAAACCTGGCCAAAAACCAGGGGTATAAAAAAGCAAGGTAAAAGCCGCCGAAAGCGAACAGAACAAACCAAAAAAAGTTGTTCGCGGCGCCGGGAAATTGTCTCATCATTTTATAGAAAATAAAAAAACAAACAAGCCCAACCGCATATTTCAAAAAAGCCGCAAATAACCCCGGGGCCGGTTTATAGCCGGCAAATTTTTCCTCCAGGGGCGCACCGGCCCGGATTCCGAACAAAATCGCCATGGCTTGCACAGCACGGAATTGCCGGTAAAACACGGCTACCAAGACCGCGAAAATAATCCAGATGATATTCCAAACTCCGGGCGTCAAAGTCTTCTCCAGTTTAATATAAATCAGAAGAAGCGCCGCCCCCAGGGCTGTTCCGCCCAAAATATCTCCCGGGAAATGCACCCCAAGATAAATTCGCGAAAAGGAAACCAGCGCCACCATGGCCGCCCCAATAAAAATGATCCGCGGCTTTTTCACATACCAAGCCAAATACCCCCAGAAAACAGTCGCCCCCACGGCGTGACCGCTCGGAAAGGACTCCATAGGAGATACCGGCAGTCCGTAGGTTTTCACCAGGGACGGATCAGGACGCGGGAACGCGAAAAAATCCTTCAAAAAATACGTCACCACGGCAGAAACGAGAAAAATAGTCATCAGCCGGAGAGCGGCCTTGGAATTCCAATTCCAGTACAAATAAGGAAAAACAAGCACAAAAAAGGACATGTCGCCCAGGCGGGTCAGAGTAAGAAACAAAGCGTCCCAGAAAGGATTGCTTCCCTGCTGTACCCACAAAATGAAATCGTTACTCCAAAGAAAATCAAACATTGAAGGCAAGGCGGCCTTTCATTCCGGCCCTCCGGTGTCTATGAGGGCAGTCCCTTCGCCGCGGGGGTCGGATGCGGCGGATAATTGGTTTGTTTTAGGATCCCGGAAAAGCACCAGTTGAGCGTTGCCAAAGGGCTCACGCATGACAATCTCATGGCCCATCGCTTTCAAACCGTTTATCAAGACGTTGTCCGCGAACCAATCCCTTTCCATTTCCAGGGGGCCGTTCCTATTGATGATGCGCGGAGCTTTCATGGCCTGCTCCGCGTTCATTTTAAAATCCACTAAATTAACAACCAGATTAAGAACCGTGCCGATAATCTGCGTTCCGCCCGGAGACCCCAACGAAGCATATGGGCTGCCGTCTTTGAATATCAAAGTCGGCGTCATGCTGCTCAGCGGCCTTTTGCCGCCCTGCACCCTGTTAGGCGCCGGAATTTTCTTGTCCGCGTCAAGAGAAGGCTCGGCGTCAAAATCCGTGAGTTCGTTATTCAACACAAATCCCCGCCGCGGCACCACCATGGCGCTGCCGAAAATATGCTCAATGGTTGTGGTCATGGCCAGCGCATTGCCGGCCGCGTCCACGATCGAAATATGCGATGTGCTGGTGTTCCCTAAAGTAACCGGAACAACCGGGTCGGCCTTCCCCTGAATGGCCTGTTCCGGATTTATGGCCTTCACCCTTTCGGCCGCCAAGGGCTTGGAAATCAACGCCTTCACCGGAAGCAGCCCGTAATCAGAGTCGCCCAAATACCGGTTCCGATCCGCAAAGGCCAGTTTCTGCGCTTCTGAAAACAAATGCACAAACTCCGGTGAATTCCGCTCCATCCGGTCAACCGGAAATAACTCCAGCATATTCAGCGTTTCAATAAGCGTTGTGCCTCCCGAGGATGGGGGCGGCATGCTGTAAATTTTCAGGCCGCGGTAAACGCCTGAAACAGGCCGACGAGAAACCGCGCGGTATTTTTTTAAGTCCTCCAGGGATAAAAATCCAGGCGCCACCGGGGCTTCGCGCACGGCTTGCACCATATCGCGAGCGATATCGCCCTCATAAAATACCGGAGGCCCGCCGGCCGCAAGGGCCCGCAGGGTCGCGGCAAGGTCTTTTTGGATCAGAATATCACCCTGCTTCTTGGACTCTCCCCGGCTATCCAGAAAAATCTGCCGGGAAGCTGGAAACAGATTGAGCCTCGCTCTTTCACCTTGAATCGCTTCCGCCAGCCGCCCGGAAATGGGGAATCCGTTTTCAGCCAGGGATATCCCTTCCTTAAAAAAACGGTCCCACGGAATTTTGCCGCTCCCGTAATTTTTCCAGGCTTTATAAAGCACCTTGACGCAGCCCGGAACCCCCACCGACCTTCCGCCGGTAATCCTTTCAGGATAAAAAGGGATAGCCTGACCTTGCGGATCAAGGAAAACATCGGTCGGGATAGTCTTGGGCGCGGCTTCCCGTCCGTCAAAGGCAATCACCTTATTGCTCTTTTTGTCATAATAGACAAGAAAGCACCCACCGCCAATACCCGATGACTGAGGCTCCGACACGGCAAGCACCATTTGAACGGCAATAGCCGCATCAATGGCATTGCCCCCCTCCTTCAAAACCGCCATGCCCGCCCGGGTCGCCATCGCGTTCGCTGAAACAACGGCGGCAGAACCGAGTCGGAACGTTTCAGTATTCGCTTTTCCGTGTCCGGCCGAAGAAAAAAAAACGGGTATCAACAGGGCGAGGATCAAAAAAAATTCTTGGAAAATTCTTTTCATGGATAGAATGCATCATACATTTTTCGGGGCTAAAGCTCAACTGGTTTGAAGGGAGTGAAATCTTAGACGTAGTAGCGACGGCGTTTTTTCTTCGAGCCGTCGTAATTTGAGCTATAGCTATAGGAAGAACCTCTGCTCACCCGGTAATAGGAAACCGAAGGAAAAACATACGAAACAAAACTGAATCTCTCCTCAAGAAAATTAGTCGGACGGCTCGGTGTGTCGTCGGAAAAGAAGCTGTAGTGCCTGGGGGCGGAGACACGGCTGGCTTCACTCACCAAACTGGGCACCATGGGCGCGAAAGTGGCTACCAGCGGTTTCATCGCCTGATTGACAATCTTATGAAAGACCCCAACCGTGTCGGGCGCGCTCGTCAGGCTTCTCTGCTGGGGGAGGTTCCGCGCCATCTTAAGCGCCGCGGCAGGAAACGCCACGTTCTCCGCTTGAGATTCATCCATTTTTTTTGAAGCCTCTTCCAAGTCTGAGGGAATTAAATCACCCACCAGCTTTTCACCGCCGATTTTGGGCTTAAACATTTCCGGCGGGACGATTAAATCAATAGCTTCGGCAATTCTTTCCGAATCGCTCAGGGATAATCCGCTTTCCATCACTTGTTTAAGTTCGGAATTCTGACTGCCAGCATCCCCCTCTGGTTTTTGCATACCCGCAATGGGCGCTAGCAGTCCCATTTCTTCGGCTAATAGGGCGGCATCGGGAGCATTTTCCGCTTGAACCGGCGGAGAAAGCGTCATGGTGTTAAGCACCTCCCTCATACGTGCCGGCTCACCCATTTCCGGCATAGACGGTTTGGACAAAATGTTTGACGGCATTTCTACTGTTTCTTCCGGCGGGAAAAACATTTTTCCGACCTGCTTAGCTATCTGGGATCCCAAATCTATCGGCGCGGGCAGGGCGAATACAGAAAAAACCTGATCATCAGAAGCGTTCAATTCGGAAATCTCCCTGTTCGTATTCTCCTGATCCTCCAAACGCAAACCGCTTGCTTCCAAAACCGAGGCTGGGATAGCCAGGGTTTCACTCTCAGCCGCCACATCTTGAAGCGCCTTGACCATCCAATATTCCTGCTCGGAAGCGGTGTAATCCACTGTAAAATCTCCGCCGCCTATCGTTAAAGAAACCTCGGTGGGGTTAAACTCAATCATATCCTCGGAATCAAGCACCCTGTAATCGGCATCGTCGATTCTCGGCGTCTTTTCGTCGTCATCCGGCATCGCGTCGCTGCTCATCCCCGGCTCGAGGCCGGCTTCCATGGCCTTCCTCGCATCATCCAGTTCGGCCAAAAGCTCAAGGCTAGCAGGTTTACTTTCCAGCTCTTTTTCTTCGCCTTGCGTGTCTCCGACTTCCGCGGCAAACTGTTCCATTTTGTCAGCCCAAAAGAGCATTTTGCCGTATTCGGGATCCATGGGCGGCAAAAGCGCATCTACCGGCTTCAATAACTTCATCCGGTCTTCCTGAAGATTGTCTTTATCGGATGAATTTTCGTTTTGGTGTGCGGCGGCGTCCGGAGTTCCGGGGTTAATGTCTGTGCCCGTGCCGTCTTGATTCTGAGGCACGCTGACTACTCGCGCGAATTGATTCATTTCCGGAGAAACATTGTCCGCATAGGAAATTCCCGGCAGAAAGGCAGCCAATAGAAAAACCAGCATGACTGCTATCATTTGACAACTGCCCTCATATTTATATTTCTCTATTACTTTCATGCGAACTATTCTCTCTTTCACCGATCTAAAATAATGAATGTTATTAAACCTTTTTATTATGTTTATCAATCATTAATAAATATAACATGATTTGCCCCCATGTCAAGTCGGTGTTTCATAAAATTTATAGTCTTAAGTGATTATCTATTATAGATTTATGTCGGTGATACCATCTGTTTACAGGTGATAAATAGTGAGGATTTTTGCTTAAAATAGCTTAGAGGCAGTTTGCGATATATTTATAGTTTGAAAGGTATCTATTATCCTTCCCTTGACATCCCGCCGCAACGAATTGAGCTAAAAAGTTTTGAAAATTGCGTCATTTTATGTAACATAGCCGTCATGCCTGACGCGTCAAAAGCGGTTCTGATGATTGCGGCCTCCGAAAGCGACTCCAACATGCTTTACGCCACCCGTTTTTTTGTGCCCGACCCTTTTATCTTTCTGAAAATTGCCGGTAAAAAAATCATTATCATGAGCGACCTGGAAGTGGACAGGGCCAAGTCTCAAGCCAAGGCGGATGAGGTTCTCTCCTTTTCCCGCTTGAGTGAAACGCTCAAAAGCGCGGGGCTCAAAAATCCATCCTCGATTGATATCATTAACCATCTTCTCAAAAAACACGGAATTAGGTCCGTGGAGGTTCCGGGAAATTTCCCGGTGGAATACGCGGATAAAATCCGGGAACGCGGATTCAAACTTTTTCCCAAACCGGAACCTTTCTTTGATGAAAGAACGGTCAAGAGCCTGAAGGAAATAACGGAAATCACAAAAACCCTGCGCGTGACCGAAGAAGCCATCCAAGAGGCCGTGAATGTCCTCCAAGAATCCAAAATCAGGGGCGATTATCTTTTTCACAACGGGAAAAAACTCACGGCCGAAAGCATAAAAAAAATTATCAATGTTGAACTCATGAAAAGAGATTGCGTGGCCGCTCACACCATTGTGGCGCCGGGTATTCAGGGATGCGACCCTCATAACGAAGGTTCGGGGCCGCTTTTAGCCAACCAGTCCATTATCATGGACGTTTTTCCGCATTCCATGACCACGCACTATTACGCGGACATCACCCGCACCGTGGTCAGGGGCCGCGCCTCTGACAAGCTGAAGCGCATGTTTGACGCGGTACGTGAAGGCCAGGCAATCGGCTTCCGCATGATCCGGGCCGGCGCGGACGGAAGCGAGGTTCACCGGGCTATTCAGCAATACTTTGACGGCCTGGGATTTAAAACCGGCGAAGTCAACGGCCGGATGCAGGGATTTTTTCACGGAACAGGCCACGGCCTGGGACTTGACGTCCATGAACCGCCGCGCCTGGGCGCTAAAAAGGATATACTTAAAGCGGGCCAGGTGGTTACCAATGAACCTGGGCTGTATTATCCGGACGCGGGCGGCATCCGTCTCGAAGATTTGCTGGTCGTGGAAAAAAATGGCAGCACCAATCTCACCCGATTCCCGAAATACCTCGAAATCTAGCAAACGAATCCCATCTTTTTGATTCCTTAGGCCCGCAACCTGTTGGCTTCCGCTCAGACTATCTCGC
>ASOC01000094.1 GCA_000405945.1 Candidatus Omnitrophus fodinae SCGC AAA011-A17 | reverse complement strand
CGACATGATTTTCATCCAGACCTTTCTGGATTTTCCGTGCCATTTCTTCCTTTTAGTGCCTGTTTTACGTTGTCCATAGGGGTAATCTCCTTTCCCTACGGATTCGTCATTTTTGGCTCTCAGCTTTAACTGTATCAAGTGGTAGGCACCCCAAGGGACGGCTCCACTTCGCTCCGCCGCCACCGGCCCGGGGCATCCTCCGCTGTCAATTGGCAAGTGGCCACTTGTCCGAGCCGCTGCTCGGACAAGTACTGCAGCGATGCCACGATAAAGCCATGGCATCGTCTGCTGTCAAATAAAACCGGCCTTAAGCAAATCCTGGACATCCAAAAGCCCCACCACTTTCCCCTTATCATCCACCACCGGCAACTCGTCAATTTTCCTTTCCTTGAGTAAATTCAAAGCCTCGGCCGCAAGCCTATCCCTATGTATTCTAAGAGGTTTCAGCGTCGCCACCTCTCCAATTCTACGCCGCATAATATCCCCTTCTCCTTCTTCCAAATGACGTCTTAAATCCCCGTCCGTGAATATTCCTTTGAGATATCCCGCGTGGTCAACCACGGCGCAGGAGCCGGCCCGCGCGGCCGTGATAGCGAGAAGGGCCTCTTTGACCAGTTTATCTTCCCTCACCACGGGATTAGCTTTGCCCGTGCGCATCAGGTCTTTGACCTTGAGGAGTTTGCGGCCCAAAGAACCGCCCGGATGATAGAGGGCAAAGTCTTCAGTCTTGAAGCCCCTTTTTTGCTGAAGCGCTATGGCCAGCGCGTCTCCCACGGCCAGCGTCACCGTGGTGGACGCTGTTGGCGCGAGACCCAGAGGACAGGCTTCGCGGCTGATTCCGATATCCAAAATCACATCCGCGTTTTTGGCCAGCGTGGATTTAACATTCCCGGTCATGGCAATCAACTTAGCGCCTATTTTTTTGATGGTGGTGATTAGCTTCACGATTTCTTCCGTCTCTCCGCTGTTGGATATGGCCAGCACCACGTCCTGTTTGGTCACCATGCCCACATCCCCGTGAATGGCTTCGGCCGGATGAAGGAAAAGACTGGGGGTTCCTGTGGAAGCTAAAGTGGCCGCAATTTTCCGGCCGATAATGCCGGGTTTGCCCATGCCGGTGACGACGAGACGGCCCGATCCACCCGAATAAATTAAATCCACGGCCGAATCAAAACTTTTGCCGATTTTTGGGATCGCGCTTTGAATGGCCTTGGCTTCTATGCGCAAAACTTTTTTGGCAATCAGGACATTGCGGGAATCAGGCATGAGCGCTCACAATTTGTTTGATGCGTTTCACGGTCAAAAGCAGGGATTCGAGATCTTTGAGGGCGAGCGAATTGGGTCCGTCGCTTTTGGCCGCGGCGGGATTTTCATGCACTTCCATAAAAAGAGCATCGCTGTCCGCTGCCGCGCCGCAGCGAGCCAGCAGGGGTATGTGATACGCCTCGCCGCCCGTAGCCTTTCCCAAACCTCCCGGCTGCTGCACCGAATGCGTGGCGTCAAACACCACCGGATAGCCCAGTCCCCGCATCACGGGAATGGCCCGGAAATCACTGACCAGCGTGTTGTAGCCGAAGGAAACGCCACGCTCGGTGAGAAGGATGTTGTGATTTCCCGCGCTTTCGATTTTTTCCACGATATTTTTCATGTCCCAGGGCGCCAGGAATTGCCCTTTTTTCACATTCACGATTTTTCCGGTCCTGGCCGCGGCAAGCAGTATGTCGGTTTGGCGGCAAAGGAATGCCGGTATTTGCAGGATGTCAAGAACCTCCGCGGCTTCGGCGATTTCGTCCTTACTGTGAACGTCGCTCAAGACAGGCAATCCGAATTCTTTTTTTACTTTGGCGAGAATACGCAACCCTTGAGTCAATCCCGGACCGCGGTACGAATGGACAGAGGAGCGGTTGGCTTTGTCGTAACTAGCCTTGAAAACGTAGGGGATGGAAACTTTGCGGACGATACGGGAAATTTTTTCAGCGTGACGCAGAACGGATTTTTCGTCCTCAATCACGCAGGGACCGGCGATTAAAACCAGACGGCCCGGCTTTCCGAAAATGATTTTTCCCAGTTTTACTTCCCTGACCATTTCAGCTGACCTTCACGGCGCTCGCGTTCTGGAGCGTTTCAAAATCGCCGTTTACGCTCAGTTTGGAGCCAAGCCGCAATTCGCGGTAGTCCAGCGCGTGGCGGATGAATTCGCGGAAAAGAGGATGCGCCGCGTCCGGTTTTGAACGGAATTCCGGATGATACTGGCAGGCGACAAACCAGGGATGGTCGTCAAGCTCCACCACTTCCACCAGATTTCCCTGCGGGCACTGGCCGGTGATTTTCATGCCGGCTTTTTCAAACACATCAAGGTAATAGTTGGTGAATTCATAACGGTGCCTGTGGCGTTCCGAAATTTTTTCATTCTTATAGGCTTTAAGCGCGAGCGATCCTTTTTTCAAATTGCAGGGATAGGCGCCGAGGCGCATGGTGCCTCCCAGATCGGTGACTTTCTCCTGCTCTTCCAGCAAGCTTATCACCGGATAGGGCGATTTCTTGTTAAATTCCGTGGAATTGGCCCCTTTCATACCGAGCACGTTTCTCGCGAATTCAATCACCGCGCATTGCATGCCGAGACAAATGCCGAAATACGGAATTTTATTTCCGCGCGCGTACTGAATGGCTTTGATTTTCCCCTCCACGCCGCGCGTCCCGAATCCTCCGGGCACGAGAATCCCGTCGCAATCCTTGAGATGTTTTTCGGCTTTGCCCTTTTCCAGTCTTTCAGCATCAATTTTCTTAAAAATCAAACCCGTGTTGTTGGCGATGCCGCCGTGCCGGAGCGCCTCATAAATGGATTTGTAGGCGTCCGGCAATTCTATGTATTTGCCGACCACCGCGATGCGCACCATGTATTTGGGGTGAAGCGCAATGTCCACCACGTTCTTCTTCCAGTCCGCAAGGCTTCCGGATTTCGCGTCAAGATGCAGAAAACGCGAAATCACCCGGTCGAGCCCCTGCTCCTGCAGCGTGAGCGGCACTTCGTAAATCGACTGCACATCCCGAGCTTCAATCACCGCGTCATTTTCCATGTTGCAGAAAAGAGCGATTTTATCTTTCAAGTTTTTGGAAAGCTTCTTTTCCGTGCGGCAAAGAAGGATGTCGGGCTGAATACCAATTTCGCGCAAACGTCCCACGCTGTGCTGGGTGGGCTTGGTCTTGAGCTCGCCGGCCGCGCGGATAAAAGGAACCAGCGTGAGATGGATATTCACCGCGTTATCGCGCCCCACTTCGAGACGGAGCTGCCTCACGGCTTCAAGAAAAGGCAGGGATTCAATATCGCCCACCGTGCCGCCGACTTCCACAATCACCACATCCACGCGTTTACCCTTAGAAACTTCCCGGATCCTCTCTTTGATTTCATCCGTGATATGAGGAACAACCTGGACCGTGGCGCCGAGGTAATCGCCGCGCCTTTCTTTGGCAATCACCGAATAATAAAGTTGCCCCGTGGTCACGTTGTTGGGCTTGCCGAAGACGCTTTCCGTGAAGCGTTCATAATGTCCGAGATCCAAATCCGTTTCCGCGCCGTCATCCGTCACGTAAACCTCGCCGTGCTGGTAAGGGTTCATGGTGCCGGGATCCACATTGATATAAGGATCCAATTTCTGCACCGCCACTTTGAGTCCTTTGGCCTCAATCAATTTTCCGATGGAAGCAGAAGCGAGTCCTTTTCCCAGGGACGAAACCACTCCTCCGGTCACAAAAATATATTTTGGCATCCCGTCATTTCCTTTTCTTTTTTTTGCCCAGCGTCTGGTTTTGCACAAGATAGGGCATCATTTTATAGCCTTCGTCAAAACGCATATCCGAAGCCTGCGCCTGCATCTCGTTGTAACTCTCAATACCGTTAGGTTCTATTCCTTTTCCGAACATGATAAACGGAACCGCGCCGCGCATGTGCGTGCGGGTCTTGCACGAGGTCGAATGATCCGGCACAATCAGCACCCGGGTGTCCGGCTGTTCCTCGCAATATTTTCTCACCGCGCCGGCCACATGATAATCAAAATCCTCCGCCGCCTGAATTTTCGCCTTCAAATTGCCTTCATGGCTGGCCTCATCCGTGGCTTCCACGTGAATGAAAATAAAATCTTTTTCCTTCAGCGAATCCAGGCCGTATTGGGCCTTGCCTTGATAATTCGTGTCCAGATAACCCGTGATGCCCGGAACTTCGATGATTTCAAGCCCGGTCAAATTGGCGATACCTCGCAGAAGGTCCACGGCGGAAATCAGGGAGCCTTTCAGGCCGAATCTCTCGTGAAAACTCTCGAACTGCGGGGTCACGCCCTGGCCCCAAAACCAAATCATATTGGCCGGATTTTCCTTCAAATCAAGACGCACATGGTTGATTTCATGGTCCTGCAAAAGAAGACGGGCATCAAGCATAAGCTTTTTCAAATAGGCGTCACCAGGCCCCGTCGGCCAGTGGTCGTTGATATTCTGGCCCATGATATTATGGGGAGGCTCGCAGGAAGCGGACAATCCCTGCCGGCCGAGCCTGTCTTTAATCACCGCGATGTGGCGGTAACTGACGCCCGGATAAAATTTCACGATATCATTGGAAAGTTTTTTCTTAAGATAATCCACCAGGACTTTGCTTTCCTGCGTGGAAATATGGCCCGCGCTGTAATCCACAAGCTTCCCATCCGCCTCGGTCACGAAATTCATGCGGAAGGCGACTTCGCCTTCTTTTAACTTGATGCCCATGCTCGCGGCCTCGATGGGCGCTCGGCCCGTGTAATATTCCTTGGAGTTATAACCCAGGATGGAAAGATTGCCCACATCCGAACCCGGCTCCATATTGTCAGGAACAGTTTTGGCCAGCCCCACGCAGCCGTTCTTGGCAAAAAAATTCAGATTGGGAATGCGGCTTGCTTCGAGCGGTGTTTTGCCCTGCAATTCTTCGTAAGCATGGTCCGCCACGCCGTCGGGAACGAGCACGATGTATTTCATTATTTCACTCCGATCAATTCAACGATATGGTCGACATCCGGATCCACGCATTCCATTTTGTCATCAAAACTCAGCGCGTAGTCGGGGTCTTTAAGTCCCGACCCGGTGAGCGTGACCACAATGCGTGTATTTTCCTGAAAATAATTGCGTTTGGCAAGCTTCACCACGCCGGCCACAGCCGCCGCCGAAGCAGGCTCCGCAAACACGCCGTCTTTTTCCGCGATAAACCGGTAAGCCCAGCTAATTTCCTCATCCGTGACCGCCTCAATCAAACCGCCGGATTCGTCACGGGCGTTCACCGCGCCCTGCCAGCTGGCAGGATTTCCGATCTTTATAGCGGTCGCAATGGTTTTGGGATTGGCCACCGGTTTGCCTTCCACAATCGGGGCCGCTCCGGCCGCCTGAAAACCGAGCATACGCGGCAGGATTTCCGACTTCCCGGCCTGCTGATATTCCTTGTAACCTTTCCAATAAGCCGTGATATTGCCCGCGTTGCCCACGGGAATGGCGTGATATTCCGGCGCGTCACCCAATTCATCGATGATTTCAAAACTCGCTGTTTTCTGGCCCTCGATACGGAAAGGGTTGACCGAATTCACCAATTTGATGGGATACTTTTGCGTGATGGCCTGTCCGAGCTTCAGCGCGTCGTCAAAATTCCCCCGGATTGAAATCACTTTAGAGCCGTAGCGGAAAGCCTGCAAAAGTTTTCCTTTAGCGATTTGTCCCTCGGGCACTATCACAAAGCATTTAAGCCCGCAGCGCGAGGCATAAGCCGCGGCCGATGCCGACGTGTTGCCGGTGGAGGCGCACATGATGGCGCGCCCGCCTTCTTCCATCGCTTTGGAAACCGCGAGCGTCATGCCGCGGTCTTTGAAAGAACCCGTGGGGTTCAATCCTTCGAACTTGTAATAAATTTTCAAGCGTAATTTTAAAAATTCGGGCAGGGCCTCACTCAAAATAAGGGGCGTATTGCCTTCGTTCAAAGACACCACCGGCGTTTTGGACGTGACCGGCAGATATTCCTGATAACGTTCCACAATTCCTATCCGCCTGTCCAGTACTTTGCGGCTGATTTTCACGGGTTTATCAATCCTCTATTCTGATCCGGTGTGATTTGCCTTTAATCACGGGCAAGCGGTCAATGGTTTTCACCGCGTCCTGCACCGCGCCTTCACCCGCGTGATGGGTCAGCATGATAAGCGGCACGACATTGCCGACCTTGCGCTCGGTTTGTATCACGTCGGAAATACTCACCCCGTGATCCCCCAGAATGCCGGAAATCCTGGCCAGCACCTTGGGTTTGTCAATCACTGAAAAACGCAGATAATAACGTGATTGAATGGAAGAACCTGATTTGATTTTGAGCCGGCGTTTGGTCAGCCAGGGATTGGTCTTTTTATCCGGCCTTCCCTGCGCCATATCCACCAAATCGCTCACCACCGCGCTGGCCGTGGGCTTGGAGCCGGCGCCCTTTCCGTAAAGCAGCATGTCGCCGACCTCGTCGGCGCGGAAAAGAATGGCGTTATACGCGCCGTCAACCTTGGACAAAATATGATCCTTGGAAAGAAGCGTGGGCTGAACTCTGGCTTCAAGGCCTTCCGCTGTTTTCTTGGCAATGGCCAAAAGCTTGATGCTGTAGCCGAATTGATTGGCAAAAGAAATATCGTTCTGATCAATCGCGCGTATGCCTTCACAGGCGATGTCACGCAAACGAACGGGTTCTTCGAAAGCGAGCGAGGCGAGAATCGCCAGCTTGTGCGCGGAATCAATACCATCAATGTCAAGGCTCGGATCCGGCTCAGCGTAGCCTTCGCGCTGGGCTTGCGCCAGTGCCTGGCCGAATTCCAGATAATCGTGGGTCATTCGAGTCAAAATGTAATTCGAAGTGCCGTTGATAATCCCGAGCACGCTTTGGATTTCATTAGCCACCAGGCCTTCCCGCAGGGCTTTAATCACGGGGATACCGCCGCCCACGCTGGCTTCAAAAAACACACGCCGCCCGTACCGGGACGCTATTTTAAAAATTTCTTCCCCGCATTCGGCCAGAAGCGCTTTGTTGGCCGTGATCACATCCTTGCCGCTCTTTAGCGCGGCCAGAACAAAATCCTTGGCCGGCCGCACGCCGCCCACTAATTCAATCACGCAATCCGCGCGGCCGTTTTTCGCCACGCTCATCGCGTCGCGGGTGAGTAATTTGGACGGAACAGAAACAGCTCTTTTTTTCCCGGGGCTTTTGACCGCTATCTTTTCGATTTCAAAGGAAACACCGGATTTTTTTTGGAGAAGGGACTTCTTGCGGGTCAAGATTCTGTAAACACCACTTCCGATTTGGCCCAGGCCCAGCAGGCCAATTTTTATTTTTTTCATAACTTCTTTAATTAAAGCAATTTAGGAATGGATTTCGGAATTGAACGGCGAACACACGAATGATTGTACTATAGTGGAAAGCGAAAAAAAATGCAAGCAAATCCTAAATAGGGGGTGCCTACC
>ASOC01000093.1 GCA_000405945.1 Candidatus Omnitrophus fodinae SCGC AAA011-A17 | reverse complement strand
TAGCGGGGTTGCGCTTCGATGCGGGTATGACGCTCGAACATTTTCTTACCCGTCAACCGGAGATTTCTCCGGAATATTGGCAGAAATTGTCGGAGTTGATGACGTCGCAGGATAAGTGGATTAAAAGGCGTATGGTGGCGTTGGCTGCGGAGCGTTTAAAAGTTCACAGTGACGATCCGTACGCTTTACAAGCATTATTGCTTGCTTTTACCCAGGAAGATGTGAATTTCCGCATGTATGCAGCCAATGAATTCGGCAGGCTCGAACAGACTGTTGAGGTTGGGAAGTTTATTGGCAACCGGTTATCAAAATTGGTCACTAACGATGTTTTGCTTCCTCGACTTCGACCCATTTCATGACCCATTCATTGTTCTCTTTTTCCAAAAAAACCGTTGCGCCGGCTACTTCAATTTGGATGGTCCGGCCGTCATACTGCGCCTTAACAGCATCCAACTCCTCATCCGTTCCCAATTCATAATCCTTACCTTCTTCAAAAAGAATCGGCTGCTCCATTCCGCTCATTCTCGGATCTGATGGCCGAAGTTCCACAGGCTGAACCTGTTCATCCGCAGGCTGAGCTGGCTCATTCACCGGATTAACCGGCTGAGCCGCTTGCACTTCTTCCAATTGCAGATTAGCCTCATTGATTTTGTATTCTTTACCGCCATTGAATTCCCGGTGCGCGCCGGGCTGATTTTCACCAAGATTGGTGATACGCACCCGATATTGCACTCGCCCCTCAGCTCCGGGCGCAAACCTTTCTTTTGCCCTTATTTTGATGTAGGCGCCACCCTCAGCCAAAGGCTCCGCTGTAACAGCGAACGCATCTGCATTCGCTCCCAATCCTATATTCCTGACTGACAACTCATGCTGCCATGGGAGGATATTCGCTTGTGACACAAACTCCCTGGCTTGCACCTCTTTCACATAATCATCGATATTGGGGTTATAAAACACATCCACAAAAACCCGCCGGCTGTCTGAAAGAACAACCTCACCCCAGGCATGCCTTCCGCCCGGCACATTCCCGCGTTTCAAAATCGCATTCAAGCCCACAGCGTTGGCCAGCAAGTAAAATAAGAACGCGCGGTGTCTGCATACGCCCGCTTCTTGCTCCATAAAATAGCCTATGCCGAGCGGTTGATTTTCATAATCACGGACAATTTGAGAAACCCTGCTGAGAATTTCATACGAATTTTTATGCTTACCAACATAGGAACTCGTGGGCCGGAGTTTGGCCACCATGGCGGCCAGTTTGGGCTGACTCTGGTATTTGAACTTTAGAAGGTCAATGCTTTCTTGTTCCATGCCTCCAAGACGATTCGACACTTCCACAAAAACCCGGACCATTTTTTCCTCTTCAGTGGCATTTACCAACTCCCTCTTAAGACTATCTATCACCGGTTGCAGTGTTCTTTTGTTTTCGGAAGAATCTTCCATCCGGGCGTGAAGTTGTTCTCTTGGGCCCTGACCGATAAATTCCTGCACATCATTGGGGACCCGCGAACCCGGCACCACAAAAGCGATTTCTTCATCTCTCTCGAGGGCTAAATTGCCTATATCAATAAAGGCCATATCACCGTCATCACTGATGGTAATTTTTCCGTTAGTAACCGGCGGCTCGGGGTTGCCCTGGGATTTCAGGATATTGGCCATGATCTCCTCAAAATCTAAATTCACCGCATTTTTTTCCGCATCAACCGGCAATATGTGTGGAGGTTCCGTTGAATGCGACACAGAAACCGTATTTTTGACATTGTTCTGAACACGAACGGTATTGCTCAGCGCGTCATAAGTGATGGTGAAATGGTTCAAACGAGATACCATGGGCGCTTCCACAATAATGTCATTACCGTCTGGGGCTCGGCCTGCTTTAAGAGACTGATTGGGCCCACGCTGATAAATTTCATCCGGGTTGGATTTTCTTCTGACTACCAGCCGGCCGTTGCTGACATTGACAACCAGAATGGCCGCTTTGTCAGCCACATCGCCCACCTTAACCTCCCACACCGCATCCGCCGAATATTCAGAGAATTGGTCTTTATTAAGCCAAGGATGGTTTGGCGGCATCTCTATCCCCAGCGCCGCGGCTTGGGATAAAGAGGTCTCTCCATCCCGCAGAGCGGGTTCCTCGTCGCGCCACGTATTGGTTACAGGGTTATAAAGCAATGCACCTGTCTTAGCGGGTTGATTGAATTCAAAAACCGGCGGAATAACCGCATCCGGGTCTTCATCCCGCATTTTTCGTATGACCTGCTTGATCAGGTCATGACCTTTGCTTCCACCTTCAACCCAAATCGCCATAACCGCATTGATAGGGATTGCCGCCTTCTCTTCGGACACCGGCGAGATCCACCGCTCAATAGAATGAAGCCCGCCCCCGTCACCCCCCTCTTGAATTTGTCCACCAACCGAGCCCGGAAAAAATACAAGTGTAATCCCATCGTCCCCGCCCCATCTGCTCAGAGCGTTTGCATACGACGACACAGCTTCGGGGCGGAAAGAGGGCCCCCCGCGTGTCGCATATTCAAACGCAGGTTGCAGACTTATCATCTGGTGCAGCGTAAACAAACCGTTTTCCAGAATGCTCCGCAGATTCTCATTACTTCTATCTCTTGCCAGATCGTTGTTTTTTTTCAATAGATTCATCAATATATCGACCCTCTCTACCGTAATTTTTTCTGGCTGTCCCCTTTCCTCAGGGGTAGGCATCCCTGGCAGATTTTCAATAGTAACTGAATGGCTGTAATAAGGCAGGTCCCCTTCCGGCACTTTCGACATGGCATCCGGATATTGAGCCATCAACTCTTTCATGTAATCCGCCAAAAAATCCATCAACTTCGTATTCCATAACGCTACCGGGTCCCGGGAGGCAAGTATCTTTTCGATTATTTTTGCTGAATCAATTGGAATGGGTTCTTCGATTTGTTCCCGTAAGTAATATTTGCCACGCGGACCAGTCCCTCTTCTAATGACCAGCGGCGACTGCGGCATCACCTTTTTGGGCACTTTCTCCGCGGGCCCGGGTGCCGGAGCAGGTTTTGGTGTTGGCGGTTCTTTCCGTTTGGCGGGTTTGGTTTCCTTTTTGCCAGCCTTGCCGGTACTCAATCTCTCGATTTCTTCCTCCAAGGCTTTAAACAATTCTTCTTTTGTACCGATGAACTTGAGACGGTGATTTTCTGGATCGAGTTCGTCACTCAAAAGCGTGGGGGCAACCAGCCCATGTCCTCCGGCATCGCATTGGTAATAAATGGTAAGTAACTTGAAAAAATCAGCCAGCCCCAAATCCGTCTTTCTTTGCATTCCTTCAATCATTAATGCAATAACTCCCGCTCTATCAGTATTGTTGACAATAAAATACATCCCCAAAGGATCCCCGTCGATCAAAGCAACGGCAAGGTTGATCTCTCTTGGTTCAAAACCCAATTTTTTTTCCCCCAAAAGCTCTTGCACAATCTCAATCGTTTTATCATGTTTTTGAAAGGGATCATCCCCGACATCATGCAAAGCCAGGATAATCGGAAACAATCTCGCGTCAACACCGTCCGGAAGCTTTCCCCCCTTCTTTGTAAAATTTGCCAGCTTCTTCAGGACTTCCACAGTGTGGTCCCTCTTCACCCCATTAACCTCAAACTTTACCAATTCATCATTCTCAAGATAATTCAATAATTCATTTGCAACCATCCCCGTCTCCGGATGCGGATCCGCAAGAACAGCTTGTGCTTTCTCCAATAGTCGTTCGCGGGTAAGTTCTTCACGGGCAACGACAGACTTTTCGCCTTTCTCTCCATTACGCTTGCGGTTTGTGACTTCCTTCCCCAGCGCCGCGGCGGTTATTTGGCTCTCACCCATTGCCTTGAGATTCCCGATTAATTTCTCACCATACGCCAGAAAGGCCGCTTTGAGCTCATCTTCGCGTCCGGCAAGGTCTAACTTCTCCATGGCCGCTGTGAATGCGTCCTCAAGATCTTTGCGACCTGGCGGCCACTTGCCGTCCTTTCCCCTCAAACTTATATCTTTTTTATCCGGAGGCTTATGTCTAATTGCCGTTTTAAACAATTCATCAAAGTCCACGAAATCGGAATCCCCGCGCTTATTCAGTCCCGCGAATTGCTTCCACATGGCCAACTGACCAAGTCTATGCAATCCTTTCGGACGCCCCTCTTTATACATATCGTTAGCGCGTCGCCAAAGATCCCTGTATTCATAGAGCAGAATTTCCTGAATTTCCCGAGGACTCATGCGCAAAACAATGTCTCGCATCAAAAGCAAAGTCTCCGGGGTAGCGAAATAACTGAAGAATGGCTGAAATGCACCCTGAAGCACGCCTTTGGAAATGAGAACGGGAAAAGACCAAACAAAGGGCGTGATTTCAATCTTGAGCGTTCCTTTCCCCGCCAAGTCAACCGGCACCCCTTTCTCTGAAATTTCTCCGGCTTCAAAATCGTTGGCTTCGAAAGTTTCTTTTATTTTTTGATTTATTCCGGTCTTGAAATAATCAATAAAACGCGAAAAGTCCTCTATGTAGGCATCCCTTTCACGATCCGATAATTGGCTGGTTTCAATGCCTAAATCAATGTAGATAGCCAAGTCAACGTCACTCAACTCCGCCCAATTTGACCGGCCCCCTTCTTGAAAGTAAAGCACACTCCCATAAGGCGCGATGACCCATCCACTCGGTTTATTCCATTTCGGTTTTTTCCTTTGCCCTATACCGCTTTTTTCCCAGGCCTCATCAATCGCTTCCGGCATCGCTTGATGGATCAAATCAACAAAATTGAAAGTGCGGCCATCCCGTAGGATATCGAACATTTCATGAGGATACTCTCCCGGAAATGGGGCAACTGTTTGAGACAACACAGATTGGGCGGTACCCCGATTATCCCGCCCTATCGACGCGGCTTGGGCGAGGGCGGTGGGTTGTTCTGCAGGTTTCTGATCCTCTTGACGGGCTTGAATGGCACGCTGCACAGCCACAGCCAGCTCTTTTTCAGTCAAACCGGGCGCCGCACTCGCAATGCTACTTTTCACTTGCGCGGCCATTGCACCAGTCATCTGCGCACTGGGTGCCGGCAACTTCCGCACATCGGCAGGCACTTGCTCCGTTACCTTCACCGTGTCAAGAACTCTAGTCACCACCTCATTCACAGCTGGCATAGCAGCATCTATTCTAGCTTGTGACGGCTCTCCGGTCAGAGTTGCAGCCTTTTCTCCAAAATATCTCCCAACAGTTTCTGTCACAGCCTGCTCTCGCACATTCTCAAGCGGGGTGTCCGTGGCCAAGGTTTCCGCAGAAACATCGCCGGCCAACCGAATAATGTCTTTTGTTTCAGCCTCAGTCAGTTTCCTGTCCAATATCCCGCGAACAGCCTGCAGTTTTGACGCCTTCACCGCCGACTGTTCTATCGGACTCGCCGATTCCCGCAACCGGCTGTCCAAGCGGCCGCCCGCCGCCGGCTCAACCGGACTTGCTGCCGCTCGCAGCAAGTCAGCGACCTTCTCCACACTTATTTCCTTAAGGTCTATCAATCCTTGCGCGCCTTCCGTGAACCGCTTCAGCGTCCCTTCAAACTTCTCCCACATCCCACTCAGTGTCTTTTCCTCGTAATCACTCAACGCCTTCTCAATATCCTTCAGCACTTCCTCTTTGCTCTTCTTCGTCAATGCATCAACGCCGTACTTCTCAATGTAAACCTTCATCAGCAAATCAATGTACTTCGTGTATTCCCCGGCCTCGGCTGTCCTTCCTTCTTCCGCTAATTTCCTGATCACTCCATCACGCCACTCCTTCACCACTTTCCGGAAATCCCTCTCATTCAGCTCCGCCACCAGCTTCATGCTCGAATGCCTCATGAACGCGTCATAAAACGTGGTCTTGATCATGTCCTTGTACGACAACTTCCCCTTCATCACCTCCTCATACAACTCATGGCCTTTCAGTGAATTGATGCGCGGCGTTACCAAAACATACGAACAGCCTTCCTCCTTAAGTCCCTTCGCGAATCCTTCTGTGTGGAATCCTCCGGCCAGCACAATGGCCGACTGCTCGCCCTCGCGCTTCATCAAATCAAGCAAATTCCGTTGCAGCGCACGGTCCCTCTCTACCGCTAAACGATAAAACTCAAGCGCTGAATCCGCCAACCCCGGACGCTTCAAAAGCCCCAAATACTCTTTCGCATCCAACTGCATTTTCTCAAGCTTCTCCCGCGTCAATTCCAACCCGGCCAAGTCCTTCATGATCAACAGCCGTTTATACATTTCCGATACTTTCCTCTCCTCGTCACTTTTCATCACTCCTTCTTCAAGGTCATTGATAAACTCTTCGAGCTCTGTAAACATTTTCGTGCCCTTGATCGTGGCCATGGTTTCCACATGACCCAGCAATTCACGCATGCCGGCCGTTAGCCGCACCGGATGCCCCATTTCCCCACTCACCGCCATCAAATGTTTGAGATAGGCGCCGGCATCCGACCGCCCGGTGACAAAATCCTGGTATTTGCTGTTCCATTCCATGGTTTGTTCTTTGGTAAATGACCGCCAGTATTTTTGTTTGAATTTGTCAGACATATCCCGGATGGTTCCTTCCAATTCCTCCTTGTCCATTTTCGCGTCTTTTTCTATCGATTTGTACAGCACCCACAGATGCGGAAACTTCTTAGACATCTGGCTATCCTGCTCACTTGCCTTTACAGAAGCCGCTTCCACTCCCTTGAGGTACTGCAACAGAGTCATCAAATGCTCTTTCTCCTCACGAAACGCCTGCACATGAGCATGAAACTCGTTATGCGCCTCGGAATAAACCGTTTTTCTCTCCTCATCCAATCCCTGCTTCTTCTCTTCCAATTCCGTGAGCATCATCTCTTTTCTCTGCATGGCCCTCAGGAATGCCACGTAATTCTCTTCATATAATCTCCAATCCTCAATGCCAAAATACTTGGCTTCCTTCTCATTCAGCACAGCGGACAATTCACCGCCCGTCACTTCTCCGCGCGCAAGATAACCATCCATCACGTGCTTTTTAATATTTCCGTCAGGAAAGGTGCGTAATAGCGTGGGGTCCATTTTGCCCTTTCCGCCTTCCAATGCCACAAGACGTATTCCGTATTTGCCCTGCAAATGACGGATAAGGTTTTCGATATTGGACTGCGCGTCCACGATCACATGCGCGTCCTGGATAAAAACAACAAAAGGGCCTTTCTTTTCCGATTGATATTCTTCCTGAATGCTTCCAATGTCGTCGGGAATATCCAAATGCTCAGGGATAGGCAAACTTAATTTCTGATCCGCGGGAAGTGGTACCTGTAAAGGTCCTTGCGCGTAGGTTACCTGCGTTACGGAAAACGCAAAGAGAGTGATAGCGGCAATTACTTTGAAATACACATGCGATGAGGATATCTTTATTTTATCCATAAAATATTGCTCGCAAAAAAATATCAATTCGTGTTTATTCAACTTTTATCACTAGATATCTTTTAGACACGAAAGTAAAGACTTATTAAATTATCTT
>ASOC01000092.1 GCA_000405945.1 Candidatus Omnitrophus fodinae SCGC AAA011-A17 | reverse complement strand
GGGAACCGGAGCAGTACCAGTCCTTGCGCGAAGCGCAAGGACTGGTGGCGGCGGAACGAAGTGGAGCCGTCCCTTGACTTTGTGCGCTACAAATATTTCACCCTGACTTTCCGCCGCGGGATCCGCCTGCGTGTCCGCGGCCGCAGCGAGTTGACATGATAAAACCGACAAAAAAAACAACACCATTAAAAGCTTTGCACCCTGTTTCATACCTTTAAGGAATATCCTCCCCTCCTGTTCGATTCAGACATTTTTCGGATTAACCGGCTAAGTCATGATAGAGCTTCATCATCAATTTAAAACTACCAGAAACAGCGACTATAGAATAATACGTCAGAACAATCGTAATTCCGGTCACCACCACTTTTGTCCGCATCCTGTATCGAGGATGAAACCAAACCATGGGCAGGGCCAAAGGACCGACGCTAAGAAGCGCAATGACAATGATCGAAGTTCTAAAATACCATGGAAGTCTGGATGACTGGCTTTCTTCGCTTGATTTATCTATTCCCATTTTTATGCCACTCCTAAAACAAAAGTGGTTTATTTATTATAAAAAACCGATTAAATTAGAACCGTTTCCCAATAAAATGACAAAATACCTATTTTCCATGGTTGCATTTGGCCGGGCACAGATGCCCTCTATACTCTGTAAAAAGTTAATTATAGTGATTCTGCTTAATTCTACAAGCCAAACTGAATACACTCGATCAGTTTGCAAATTGAGGATGAAACGTTGAAAGCTCTTTTAGAAGGGTCTCTTTCCTGATGGGTTTGGTAAGATAGGTGTCACAGCCAACCTCAAAACTTTTTTGCTGATCCTCTTTCAGGGCATTGGCGGTAAGAGCGATAATCGGAACCGGTTTTGCGCCGGGGCGTTTCTCCCTCTCAAAACGGCGGATTTCATTTGTCGCAGCATAGCCGTCCATCACCGGCATATGCATATCCATAAGAAGAAGGTCGTAACTCTTGTCTTTAAACTTTTGAACGCCGATACTGCCATTTTCCGCCGTGTCTATTTCACAAGGATATTTTTTTAGATAAGCCTTGATAAGCAAACGGTTGTCTTCCGAATCGTCAACAAGAAGCAGACGAAAAAGCGCCTTCCCTTGTTGACCATTTCCATGGTGACCGTTTCCATCCGTTCCGGAGCATGCGGCCGGCAAAACTTTTTTCTTCCCCGAATCTATCCCGGACGCGATTGAAGGGGCCGGCGTTTTTTTATCAAGCACCGCTTTCACGGTCTCAAAAAGGTCCGCCCTTTTCACCGGCTTGATAAGATAACCCGAAAGGCCGAGGTTCCTCGAACTTGCGATATCTCCGCTTCTTGCATCGGCATTGAGCAACATCAGAATGGTGATGTCCAAACTGGAATCGCTGCGTATCATTCTGGCCACTTCAAAACCGCCCATGCCCGGCATCCTGCAATCCAGCATGACAAGTTCATAGGGGTGGCTGTCCGATTTTGCCTTTCGGATGAGATCCAAGGCCTGTTTTCCGTTTTCCACATCCTCTGCTAACATCCCGTACGAGATCAGAGCCTCACGAATAATGGAGCGTGTGGTGTTGTTGTCATCGACCACCAGCGCCCTTATCCCTTTAAAAGCTATGCTTTCCGTTTGATCAACACGCCCTTGTTCTGTCTTAATGCCGAGTTCAGCCGTGAAGCAAAAATGGGCCCCTTGGCCAAGATCACTGCTTGCCCAGATACAGCCGCCCATGAGTTCCACCAATTTTTTTGATATGCTCAATCCCAACCCGGTTCCGCCATAGCGCCGCGTGGATGACGAATCCACCTGCGTAAAGGGATCGAATATATTTTCCAGCATTTTTTGAGGGATTCCTATCCCCGTGTCTTTGACGGAAAAAAGCAAATGACACTGGGGCTGTCCATCGCTTGTTTCTATATGATCTAACTTCACCTGAAGCGCGACTTCACCTTGATCTGTGAACTTGATCGCGTTACCGATCAGATTGACAAGAACCTGACGCAAGCGGTTCACATCTCCTGTCAAAAAGCGCGGCACACCCGGCAGGATATCACTGCACAATTCCAACCCCTTTTGGTGAGCCCGGATAGCCATGAATTCGCAGGTTCTTTCAATGAAATCCGTTAAGTCAAAATCAACTTCCTCCAACGTCACATGACCGGATTCCACCTTGGCGAGATCCAGGATATCGCTGATTAATTTGAGGAGCGTGTCCCCGCCACGCTTCAAAATTTGAACATATTCCCGCTGTTCCGCGTTCAGCTCCGACTCGGCAAGCAAATCCGCCATGCCCACAATCGAATTCAGGGGAGTTCGGATTTCATGACTCATGGTGGCCAAAAAGTCGGATTTGGCCCGGGATGCCTCAATGGCCGCATCGCGCGCTTCTTTCAGTGCCTCATCCGCTTTGCGTCTTTTGATGAATTGGCCGATCTGGCTTCCGATAGCCGCAAACATTTCAATCAGCTCCTGGTCGGGTTCCCGAATCTGATGGCTGAAAAATTCAATCACGCCCAGCACCTCTTCGCCCAGCATGATGGGAAAGCCAATCGCATTGTGAAGCCCCGCCTTGACCGCAAGCTGCCCTCGGGGAGCATTTTTATCCTTTTCGATATCTGAAATCCAGACTAGCTCCCGGTTGGCCCAAACACGGCCCGGCACACCGATGCCGGGTTCGAAGCTTCTTTGACGGCTGTTCGACGTAAAATCTAGCGGTTCTTCCGGCAACCGATGCCAAATCTCAACGCATCGCAGGACATTCGCTTCTTTGTCCACGCTCCAAACAAGGCCCAAATCCCAGTCCAAACTCTCACAAATCATTTTGAGTATTTTCAAACTCGCCCCTTCCAAAGTCTCGGATTCCGCCAGAAGCCGGGTCACCGCGTACTGGGTTGAAATGCGCCTCTCGTTGCGCTTACGGCCGCTAATATCCAGAAAGCTGACAACCGCCCCTCTCAATTCATCCCCTTTTTTAATGGGATAAGACCAATATTCCGCATTAAAAAAGGTCCCGTCCGCACGCCAAAAGACTTCATGATCCGCATACGTTCCCTTTTCGCGGTCAAGCGCTTCAAAAATAAGGCACTCGCTTTCTCCATAAGGCGCACCATCCGCATGGCTGTGATGAATCAGCTTATGCATATTTTTCCCAAGCAAATCTGATTCCTGTTCATACCCTAGCAACTTGAGGCAGGCGGGATTGCAAAAATTGCAGTTCCCTTCACGGTCAATGCCGTAAATGGCCTCTACCGTCGAATTAAGAAGCAACCGGACCTCTTCTTTGTACTCCCGAAACGCGATTTCCGCTTTTTTGCGTGCTGCCATGTCCCGATCGACAATATCAAAAGATAGCGAAACTATCACAAAAATAGCCGCGCCCCAAGGCGAAATCCATCCCAGGGGAACCATAACTGCCACAAAAGCCACAAAACAAAGGCATGCCTTTTCCAATATCGAAAGTTTCATAAACTGCCCTTTAACGCTTTTTTCACCCGCGCCAAAAAAATTTCTTTTTGCACGGGCTTCCGGATGTAATCCACGGCCCCTAGTTCAAACCCTTTGACTTCATACTCATCGCCGGCTTGTCCCGTAAGAAATAACACGGGCGTCTTAATCCCTTTTTGACTGATCATTTCAAGAAGTTTAAAGCCGTCAAAATTCGGCATGTTGATGTCCGAAATAATAAGGTCAAACCGGTTCTGTCCCAGCGCGAGCAAGGCCTCCACCCCGTCCTGAGCCAAAGCTGTTTCATAACCTTGCTTTTGAAGGTATAAAGCAATAAGCGCCTGCATGTCCCGGTCATCCTCCACCACCAAAATAGAAGGTTTATGCCCGTTCTCAACGCGCGAACTTCCAGCCGCTTTTTTTGAATGAACGGATGCCTCACCCGTGCTTGCCTCCGGTTCGGAAAAATTTTCCGCCGGATCCGCGGCAGTGGGTTCCTCAACCAGAACCTTTTCGTAAACGTCCTTGGGTGAAAACTTCAGCTCACGCACTTTATCCACCGCATGGTGGCTCATAAGATAATTTCCCTGCTGTTCGATGAACGTTCTTATTTCTGATATGGATTTATGCGCCCTAATTTTATCCGCAATCTCCGAGTCAAATTTCATGATTTCATAAACGCCTTCGCGCCCCCAATATCCCGTGTGATTGCATTTGGGGCATCCCCTGGGATTGGCCTGCGCTACTTTGGTCAATTTTTCACTCGAAAACCTTTTAAGCCATTCCAGTTCTTCGGCCGTGGGCGGGCCCACAATCTTACAGTGGTCGCAGAGCTTCTTGATTAACCTTTGGGCAATGATGCCCAGAATCGTATCGGCCATGCTTTCACGGCTTATGTTCAACCTTTCCAGGCGGAATATGGCAGTCGTGGCATTGCCCGTGTGGAGGGAGGTAATCGTGACATGCCCCGTGCTCGCAAAATCAAATGATGTTTTTGCCGAAAAGGAGTCGCGTATTTCCCCGAGAAACAGAATGTCGGGATCTTGGCGAAGCGTTGATTTCAGAAGTGATTCAAAAGTGATGCCCGCTTTGTCATTGACCTGCTGCTGATTCGCAAAAGGAATACGGTATTCCACAGGATCCTCAATGGAAAGGAGGCTTTTTTTCTGGCAATCCATTTCGGCCAGGAGGCTGTAAATAGTGGTGGTTTTGCCGGATCCCGTAGGTCCCACAACCAAAAGAAATCCGCTGTCACGATTGGCTAAATTATAAAGGGTTTCCACCTGCGCCTGTGTCATGCCCAGTTCCTGGAGCCTTTTGGGTTTCACGCTTGAGTCAAGCACGCGGATAATCAGACTTTCACCCTCAGGCGTCGCCGTGGTCGCGAGACGCAACTTGTAAAGCTTATTTTGGATGCTCACCTGAAAGGATCCGTCTTGAGGCCTGCGCCTTTCCGCGATATCCAGGCCGGAAAGGACTTTGAGACGGGAAATCAATCTAACGCCCGTTTCCTTTTTTAACCCGTAAATATCCTGAAGATCCCCATCCACACGAAATCGCACTACCATGTGGGATTCTTTGGGTTCTATATGGATATCGCTGGCGCGGCCGGCCGCCGCAAGAATGATATTGCTCACGGTGCGAATGATCGGAAACTGCCGCATGTCTTCTTCCGAATGGAGCATATCCTTGGGCATGGGGTGTGCCACTTCCTTCAATTCATTAGAATCCTCATCAATCAATAAAAACGCGATTGTTTTCGCATCCGCCATTCCGATTTCGAATTTGCAATCTTCAAATTTCGACTCTAGGGCATCCAAAAGGTCAAGGTCAAACGGGTTGGAAAGCACAAGCATGGTTTCATTGTTGCCGGTATTGACCGGGATCAGTGAATGCGCGCTGCAAAAAGTTTTAGACAGGATACCGGGTTTCACAGCCTCAGGCCGTATAAACGGATAATAATTAATTCCACAAAAATCCGCCAAATACTCGGCCATGTTTTCGCTTGAGACTTCAAGCAAATCACATAATTTGTGGATCTCCTGATTACTGATGTTTTTGGCTTTTTCTTTTTTTGCGGAGGGAATAGAAATCTTTTTGAATAGAAATTCCAGAAATTCGTAATACCGGCTGAGCGAGTGATTCATACGTAGAATATCAAAATTAGCCATAAATGATTTTAACCCTCTGAAGATAGTCCAAAAGCTCTCCGGCGAGTTTTCTCATCCCTTCCGAATCTTTCTCCATTGCGGCTTTTTCAATGTTCGCCCCTATATCACTTATCGTGTCAAAACCGTACGCTGTTCCCATGCCTTTCATATTGTGTCCCAGAGTGAAAACAGTTTCAACATCTTGCTGCTTAAGCGCTTCCAGGATGTTCACCACATCTTGGTGGCGATTTTTCAGAAACTTAGGAATAAGTTTCTGAATATCAGAATCTATGTGTATAATTATTTCATCATTATTTTCCATACAAGATATCTATAAAAAGTTACTTCGGTCTTTACAAAAAGGGTAATCAATGGATATAAAAAATGCAAAAATTTAATTGTAAAAGTAATCAAATATTATCAAATTATAGCAATTTTATCATATGTTACCGTTTCATTTTAAAGGACAATCAGACGTGTTAAACGGCTGGTGAATTTTTTTGGCGCAGTAGGAAGTGGGAAATTGCCGCTAAATAGAAAAAATAGGCAGTCAGTTCAAGCAGGGAGGGATTACCGTTATAGCCAAAAAGCGATTTCAAAAGAGCGCCGAAACCGTGTTTTTCGTTTAAAACAGAATTCAAATCCCATACGTGAGGGATCAAGGTGGGAAGCATTTTGAGTTCCTGAAACGCATGAATACCTTGGGCAAGCAACCCAGCGGCCATAAGAAGCAAGCATATTCCGCTCACTCGAAATAAAGGCTTCAGAGGAAATCTCTTCCCCCCGATGAAAATAAGGCAAACCACTAAAACCGCTAGCAGCAGTCCTGACGCCCCGCCGGCCAATGAAACCCATAATGAATTTTTTGAAGCCACGGCCTTTAAAAACAAAACCGTCTCAGCCCCTTCCCGAATCACAGCCAAAAAAGGAAGCGTGATGATGGCAATGACTTCGCCCCTGCTCACGGCCTGCTCCACTTTTGTCTCGATTTCGGGTTTGATTTTCCGGGCCTGAGTGTCCATCCAAAAAACCATATAGGTAAGCACGCCGCAAGCCACAAGAGCGACAACGCCTTCGAGCATTTCTTCTGCGCTGCCTCTTAATTTTCCGGTAAGCATCATCAAGCCAAGGCCGATGAAAAAACTTGCCAGCATGGCCAAAAGGCTGCTTCCGATCACCAACGGAAAAAAACGGCTCTGTTTCAGGCGGGCCAGAACTGTCATGATAATTCCCACCACAAGACTGGCCTCCAGTGCCTCCCGAAACACAATCAGAAAGGTAGTAGCAACTGCGCCGTTCATGACTTTTCCTCGAGGCGGAAACGAACCGGTATGGTCACCCAGGCTTCATGAGCCAGAAATCCGACGCGCGCCGGATCAAACTTCCATTTTTTTAATGCCTTTAAGGCGGATTTATCAAGAAGCGAATGACCCGAACTCTCTTTCAATTCAATTTTTTCAACCCGGCCGGTCCGACCCACCAGCACGTTGATCACCACCAGGCCTTCCTGCCTGAGGTCAATGGAAGCCTGCGGGTAAAAAGGCGCAGGGTTTCTCAGGTATCCTTCCGTTCCCTCCATCATGGCGCCGCCGGCGGAATATAAAGTCGTGGCATCCGTGCCGGCTATGGGCGCACTGCCGTCTCCTTTCACAGCCGGTTTTTTGCCGCTCAAGCGCTTTTCATCCTGAAGCCTGCTCTCACTCCCTGTCTGGGAAGACGTGGGCAGGGTCATTTCCGCCTGGGAGTCTGCGGGAGCCGGAAGGCTATTTTGAACCGGGAGATCAGATTTTTTTTCTTCCGCATTCATTTCTGCGGACGCGGCAATCAGCTGGACCTCCAGGCCTCCCTTTCCTAAATCAACACCATATTGCGGGGCCGTAATAAAAAACGTGCTTCCGAAAAATAAAAACGCAATATGAAAAATGACAGCGCCCAAAAAACTTGCCGGATAGGCGCGTTTCTCCCGGCCCTTGCCCGGTAAAAGAAATTCCCAGGAAACTGCGGAATAATCTTTGATTTCAAGAGTTTCAATGCTCATGCTTTAGCCTCCGATTTTTCTGTCAAGGGACCTCGCTTCGCTCGGCCACCTGCCCGTGGCATGAAACCACGGGCAGGTATC
>ASOC01000091.1 GCA_000405945.1 Candidatus Omnitrophus fodinae SCGC AAA011-A17 | reverse complement strand
TTTGCCAATTCGCGCACGGAGAATATACAGCAGGCTTTTGCCGGGACTGCCGTCGCCATGTTCGGCATAGTCTGGATCGCCTGGCTGTTTTCTTACGCGATCCCGCTGCGTTTAGCGAATTTTGGAGGCGCCAAATGGATTTTTTTACGCGATTTCCGTGGTGAAGCTTGGGGATGCCGGAGCTTATTTTATCGGAAAGAAATTCGGACGAACCCCGTTTATTCCGCATATCAGCCCGAAAAAGACGTGGGAAGGTGCCTGGGGCCAATTGGCGACTTCGGTTGTTGTCTCTTGCCTGTCCCGTCTCTATTTGCCGGCCGCGTTTCATGATCTTTTAATCCTCGGAGTTGTATTGGGTGTCATGGCCCAAGTCGGAGACTGCGTGGAAAGCATCGTAAAACGCAATCTTGAAACCAAAGATTCGGGCTTGATTTGTTTCACGGATTCTTCATAGACATCACTGGTTTGTCTGAAATTATCCACCGCGGTTTGAAGCGCCTCGCGCAGGCCATTAAACTCCGCCAAGGCTTCCTGGGTCGCGGACTGCTCAACCTGATGCGTCCTCATAAACTTATCCATTCGTTCCTGCGCTTCAGTGAGCGCCGCCACCGCGTTATCACGATTGGCAAGCGCGGGGCCATATTTCGCGACGGCCAATATATCCCGATATTTTTGTCTAAAAGACAGCGGCCGGCCGGAAAGATCCAGCGCATCGGCAAGATTGTGGGCCATATGGGCCCCGACAGCCGCGGCCAATCCGATAATACCGCCCCGCGTCGAATCTCTTCTGACTCCGTCCGTCACGCGGCGCGCCTGCTTGACCGCAAAATCAAAGTGCTCCACAAACCTTTCACTGGCAACACCCCATTCCAATGTTGAGCCAAGGCGTGAGATTTCGTCCTGGATTTTCTTTACGAGGAAAACATTATTTTTTTCTATCGCTATCTTCAGCTCCGCCAACCTTTCAAGGTAAGCCTTTTTCAAATCCCTATAAGCGTTCGAAAATCTCTGCCGCGACTCTTTGCGCAACCGTTTATCGGGTTCAAGTTTATTGATGATATCGCCCCGATCGATAGCACGATCGACGTCGGCCCAGGCGTGAGCGGCAGCAAATTCAATGGCCTGTTCCGTCACAAGCGTCGGATCCTGGATAAGACCTCTTCTGTATTTGATTTCCTCGACAACGGGAGCCATAACACCGGCCACGGCAACGTTATAAAGGCGCTTGCCCACGCGGCTCAGCAGGCCGCCGGTGGAAGAATCCAAGGTTTTAAAGGTGGATTGCGGGGCAGAGGGGGTAAGAAGTTCGGGTTCTTCCGCAGAAACTTCAGGTGTAGTAAGAGTGCTGGTGGTAACAGGTTCTTCGCCGGTCCACCAGGTGCGAACTGCATTCAACCATCCGCCGACTATGGTGCTTGTAAACGTCACGGGAGCGATTTCTTGCGGAGGCGCGTGAGTCGGCTGGCTCTTTTCCAGATGTTCAACAATCCTTTGAATAGTCCGTGTCTGAATGCCGTAGGCGCCCTCAGGGGTTTCGACATTTGTGCCTTCACCATGAATGAGGGCTCCGGTTCTAACAGCCTTAAAAACCTTTTCTTCATGACCAGCCAGGGCCTGGAGATTACCGCTGATTCTGCCCATTTCACGCAGCAGCGCGCTCTTGACCGCCTGGTCTGAAACAAAATCTGATAATCCGAAAGAAATCATCCGAGTGCTGGACAAAGTCAACGGATCGTTGTCATTGGCGACGACAACGCGCAGCTGGCCGCCGGCTTGTTCAATCATACGCACCAGATCCCTCTTCCTCTCGCTGTCGAGTTTATCAATGGCTTTCTGTATCGCCGGCGCATGATCCTCACTCGCACCCAATCGCACGTTTTGCAGGCTGACCTGAACTTGACCGTTCCTGTCCACCGTCAAAGCGCCCAATTCGCCTATCCTGCGGCCTTCAGTGCTTTCTAAAATATCCGTTAGGGCGGATTCGGCATCACCCATGAAAATGCTGGTCATGATCTGAATAACTTCCTCAATCTTTCCTTGTGCTTCGAGCGTCTGTATGGTGGCGCTCATAGCATTAACCGCGTTCACCGTTGCCCCGGCTGTGGCACGACGGCTACTGCCCACAAGGCTGAGCAATTTGTCAAGATTCGCAGATTGCGACGTATCACTTTTGGCTATGGCAGACTCCTGTGCCAAAGCACGCGCGTTGATAGCCATGACCGCGATATACATATCCCGCGCGACACGGGTTGGAAGTTTAGTGTTAATAAAATTGTACAATGCGGGAGATTTCTGGAAAGTTTCCAAAGCGTCAACACCGATCTGTTTATTCGTGGTAACGTCATTGGCCGCGGATTTGACCACATTCACAAATTCGTCACGCAAAGTTTTATCCGCGAACAATTCCTGCTGAGCCGGAACGCTGAGCTGGAAGTAATCCGCCAGCATCCGGATAATGATAAGCTCCTTGGCCGGGGTTTGGGCCGTTTTCTGGATGGCCGTCAACAACCCTATCAAAAGGTCAAGGTCCTGGCCTTGAGACTTCACGGCCATATTGAACACGCTCACCGCCTCGGGATCGGTGATCTTGACCACCAGCACGTCCACCTTACCGTCTTCGGCGCGGGTCACAACCGTCAAAAAGCTCTCCGTGCGCATTCTGATCAATCCATATTTAAACTGTCCGTTGCTTCCTTCAAATCTGTCAATCATGCCCTGAACATTCACCTGACTCTCGTTAGCCACAGGCTGTATTTCCAGAGTCATGGCAATCCTGTCATTGAATATAGCAGCCAGTTCTTTCGTGCCGCTGATCACATTCGTATTTCCGCTCGTGAACAGCCCGATTTCGCCGCCCGCCGTGAACACCATGGTGAACACATTGAGCTGGCTCAAAAGCTGGAGATGTTCCGTCTTGAGATCGCCAAGTTTCAACAAACCGCCGAAAATCTTTCCGGCATTGGCGGGATTATTCAGCTCGTCGATCAATTCGGGCGTGAATTCCACCTTGAAAATCGCGGTAAGGATTCCGGCTATCAAAACTTGTCTTACGGGCGAGGCCTCATCAAGCCACCCGGCCTCTCGTATTTTCTCAACCGTTTCGAGCAGCGCCGTCATGTTAGACGGATCAGCCAAACTGGTAACGGTATAGGTGACTGTTTCGCCAGCACGATTCGGGCCGGTAATGGTCAGGCTGTAATTCTCAACGGTCCTTTCCGCATTGGTCATATCCACCGCACCCGTCTCAACCACATTCACGGTCTGCGTGTTATCAATTTTCCAGGCGTCCGCCTTTTTCGTAAGCTTGAACACGATGGTGTTACTGTCATCGATTACGATGCTGCCTTTATTTTCCTTACCGGCCACAGTCAGCTCAATTTTTCCGTCCGCTATTTTCAGTGCCGTGACGGACGCGAGATCGTTTTCACCCAGGAACAGCATGATTTGATCCAAAAATTGCGAAACCAGCTGTATCACTCTGCTGACATCATCCGGAGTTATCCAATTATTCTTAAGCGCCTCCAAGATAAGCGGGCCGAGAATCCCGGCTGTTTTCAAAAGGTCCGGGTCCACGCCGGGAGTGGTATCCGGGTGATCCAACTTGTCAATAGCACCGTTGACAAGGAGATTGACCATGGCCTGCATCACCAACCGGTTTTTAATGCCTTCAAATTGGCTCAAGAGCGTCTGCCAGCTATCCCCCTGAATGTTCTTAAGCACCAGTACGGCCTCCTCACCGGTTATCCTCTCAGAAACAATCGCGTCAAGAATCTCGGACAGAAGGGCTATCTGGAGATTCACATTCGCCGCAAGGTCTTTCACAAGATTGTCCAGGATTTCCTTGAATCCCGCGCTTTTATCTTCATGGAGTTCATTCAGCAAATCGTCGATTTTGGTCACTTTAATCCTGCCGTTCACAACATTGGCAGTCAGTGCCGAGACCAACGCCGTGATTTCTTTTGGCAAAGCCGCCAATATTCCCGTTTGAAGGTGCATGGCCGACTGAATAGCAACAACCGTTGCATCCACTTTAGCGGCAACCGTCTCCAAATTCGCGATGCCCGGATTGATGACCAAGGCATGCGTCACGCCGTTAACAATAGAAACTTTAAAGGCTTCCTGGGCTTCCGAAGTAGCCAGCACCTGGTCCAAAATATTATCCGCAATCACAGCCTCCACGCTTTTCAAAATCGCCTCCGCATCTTCCATCGCCTCCTGCTGTTTCGCGGTATCACCGTCAGCCTGGTCTATCACTTGCGACATGGTGCCAATCATCTCGACCAGCTGTGAAATCATCCTGTCTTGCGTCTCCGGACGGGTCAATCCCGACACGGCCAATGCGCCAATTTCTGTAATCAGCTTCTCAACGGCAAATTTCCTGGCTTCATCGGTGTTCAGAGTTTCGAGCATTTGAGTGATCATTTCCGGATGTTCTGCAATACGCGTCAGCACGGCAACCGCGATATTCGAGTCAGTACCGGCTATCCTGGCCGTGATTTCAGCGACAAGCTTGTTTTCAAAATCCAGCGCCGCGTTAAAAGTAGTGACAGCAGCCGCACGAACTTCCGGCTGATTAGCCGTCAAGGCCTGATTCAATATCGCGATTTCAGACCTGACAAAAGCCTCCGCGGCCTTGACAATTCCGATTATTGTTTGAACGTTGATTCCTTCGGTTTGAACGACGTCTTTCACAACCGTGTTCAAAGCCTCAACGGTTTCACGGATAATTCCAGCGGCGGTTTGGGTATCAATCTGCCTTTTTTTTATAGCCTGACCCAAAACCTGATTTTCAATCACGAGAAGGCGTGTTTCGTCAAGCACCGCTTGTACCACCTTTGCCTCAGTCATTCCTGCGGGCAGCTTCACGATACCCCCGGTTAACGCAAAGGTTGTCAGCACAATGGCCTCAGCCTCTTCCTGAAGAACTGCGGCACGTTTCGCGGGTTCCTGAATCGAGACCAGCGAAGTCTCGAGCGTGAATACCGAGTTAACAACGGTTTCTGTAACGGCTTTTTCCTTAGCCTGGATTTGGCGCAACTTATCTTTCTGGCTGATAATCACATCCACAATCGCGTCAGCGCGCTTAAGCGTGTCCAAGGTAAATTCTCCCCGGTTCACAAAATCCAGGGTCGCTTTCATCACCACATCAGCCAGACCCGGAGGAAGCGTGAAAATCTTATCCATGATTCCCTTCAACTTACTCACCCTCTCATCATTGGTCACAGAAAAAATGTTCTGAAGAGAACCCAGGAGAGTATCCTTCAGCAGCGAGACATCACCGGGAATCTTCAGCTCCACCTGCTGAGCTAGTTTGAGCACTCCCCCGGCAAAAATCATAAGGCTTTGAACCTGTCTGTCCCTCAAGGTCAAGACCGAGTCAGATTGTTTTAGCTCTTTGAGCCGGTCGGCCAACCGTTTAGCAACACCCTCAATGGCCTCATTCAATTGATTAACCACTTCTTTCAGACTGTCAATATTCAGCTCCAGCCGTGTTTTCGGGCTAATGATTTCACTCAATCTTCTTGCAATGTCTGCCAGCGCTTTAAGTTCATTCAGCGCGGCATTCACATCCGGATTGGGATTCAAACGGCGTCTCGCATTAGCGTCTGCCAGCTGCTGCGCCACACCGAGAATCTCCTGTGCGGAACGTTGCGTGCTTTGGCCTTCTTGAATCTGCGCGATAATATCCTTTTCGTTCTGCTTCACAGCCGCGAGCACAGGGCTCTGCTTCTGCTGACCAATAACACCCTCGACAAAAACCACTTCCGTATCCGTGAACACAAAATTCACGGTCGGAATTTTTTGAATGTCAGTCAAATGTTCAACTTCAGTACCAGTGTATTCAATATTCGAAATCTGGCCTTCCTTGCTCACAATTTTAATCTGCACTTTGTCGCCGACCAGAGTCATATCAAGACTGGCCAAAGTGCCCGAATAAGATGCCAGGGCTTTAAGAATCAACGGAGCGTGGCCGACAGCCAGATTGGCCGGGGTGCCATCGGCACCGGTGAAATCGCGGGTCAAGTGGTGCGCGAATTGTTCCGCATTGGGCATGGACGCCACTCTTTCCAACAGCCCGGGCCGCAACGCCGGAGGCAATTGAGCGGCCAAAGACAGAAGCGATTGATGGGTGCTGGGATCAATGGCCACAAAAGCGGCAAAAGCGCGCGTTTTAGCCGATTCACTCATGGAGCTGGTCGCGAGGTCAATGGCAAATTCAATCGCGGCTTTAAACTGCGCGTCGCGAACCTTAGAGTCCTGAATCTTGGCTATGGCCTCAAAAAGTTCGATATTGTTTCGAATCGCGGATTGGGGCACCAGATGCTCCTTGATGGCGGTGATATTTGCCAACATTCCCGGATCAGCCGGATTGGCGGTCAGGGCCGGAAGAACAGCCACGGCGAGCGCTGCTCCGATAGCCGCCACAAAATCCGCGCGGGAATCAATGGCATCCAGATTGGCCTCTATACTGAGATGGCCGAGAATCGTTTTGACTTGGTCCACTCCCAATGTGGCCCCTGCTTCCACCGCGGCCTGGGCAATGGACCACAACATCCCCATCGCTTCCCCGGCATTCGTAATCGTTTGGGTGAGCTGGGATATTTCCGAAAGCAAGCTGTTAAAAGCAGCGTTGATTTTATTCTGGTCCAGAGCCGCTCCGGCGTCCTTGGCGGACAACACCAGATTCGACAGGGCCGTGAGTTTATTCTGCAGCATTTTCAGGTCCAACTTATCGCCTTCCATCACCGCTTCCAATCGATCTAAAACTGAGTCAGCCGTGATTCTGACCAGCGCCGTCAGGGTATAGCGTAAGTTGGGATCTTCGTTGGGCACATTGTCGATCTTGACACCCATATTGACCAATCCGTGGGTCACGCTAGCC
Organism: Candidatus Omnitrophus fodinae SCGC AAA011-A17; assembly: GCA_000405945.1. Classification (GTDB taxonomy): domain Bacteria; phylum Omnitrophota; class Omnitrophia; order Omnitrophales; family Omnitrophaceae; genus Omnitrophus; species Omnitrophus fodinae. Next base: position 1,002 of record ASOC01000091.1, on the reverse strand, counting down.
AGCGCGGTCATGATATCCGCCAATTTAACAACATCCCCGGCGTTGATAGCGGTACCGAGCGCGGCGGCAACGTTTTTGCGGATAGTATTAAGAGCGTCTAACACAGCCGTCTGCTCCAAATCGCCGACCGGATTTACCACTTTCATGGCATTTAAAATACCGGCCAAAGAAACCAGCATACCGGCATCCATCGCCGTTACATTCTGTTCCGATAATTTAGTAATCTCTGCGGAAAGACCGGTCAGCGTAAACACCTTATCCCGGAAGGCGCTAGCGGCCATGGTGCTAATGCCGGCTTCTTTGACCTGATTGATGATGTTCAGCAGGCTGGTCAGTTTTTCGAATTTGGTTTGAACGTTGGTCACCGTACCGAGCTGTTTAAGGGCATTCTCGACAATTCCGTTCAAGGTATCAGGTATGATCGTCAGCGGGGGAATATTCGCGGCCAATTCATTCACCAGAGCGTTGCCCTGAATAATTTGGACCAAAGCCGATGTGATATCGAGAGAACTGCTTACCGTGCCGCTTAGATTTTTCAACACGTTCCCGGCAGTATCACGATAGGAATTCACCAGCCCCTCGATCGCGGCCGTGTCCGGAAGATTGCTGGTCTTGGCCACGGCATTCAGAACCGTGCCCCAGGCATGCAGCATGCGGGTTTCCAGCTGAAGCTGGGTGTCACTCGTATACGCCTTTTCGCCAATCATTCCCTTAATCGCATCGCCGAGAGGGCTGATTTCAATACTGGCCCCCGCCTTATCAAACCCGTTCAACGAGCGCACCGCGTTAATGGCGCTAACCAGCGACTGGAATTGCCCGGCCAGGGTTTCAAGCTGTTTGGTATTGGCTCCAGCGGCGCTCCGAAGAGCCGGGAATTCGGCAATGGCGTTGTTGACAGTCGTCACCAGACGCTCAAGGTCCTGGCCTTCGAGTTTGAATGTCCCCTTCGTGATGGTCTGCGTGTTGGACAATACACGCGTGAGATTTTCCAATAGGCCCAAA
>ASOC01000090.1 GCA_000405945.1 Candidatus Omnitrophus fodinae SCGC AAA011-A17 | reverse complement strand
TTGAAGGGATTACTTCAGAGGGCTAAACAGTTACTCCCTTTTCCAAGGAATCGGTATATCATTTAGGACGCTATGCACACAACTACGAACAAAGACACGATCAATTGCGCGGTTTATACGCGGGTTTCCGTGGATGAGCGGGCGGAAACGCAGACTTACTCAACTCTAGATAATCAGCGGGATAGCTGTCTTGCCTATATCGAAAGCCAGAAGTCCGTTGGCTGGAAACCTTTCAAGGTTTATGAGGATGCCGGGCAATCCGGAGGATCGCTTAGCCGTCCGGCCATGAAACAGCTCATTGAAGATATCAAGCGGAAACGTGTCCAAGTGGTCGTCGTTTACAAGATTGACCGTCTCACACGCAATCACAAAGATTTTTACTCCCTTCTTGAAGTTTTCAATGAACATGATGTTAAATTCGTTTCCACCACTCAGCATTTCGACACGACCTCACCGGCCGGAAGGCTCCTTCTTCATATCATGCTTGAATTCGCCCAATTTGAACGGGAAATGTCGCAGGAGCGGACTTACGATAAGCGCTTTGCAATGGCCAAAAGAGGCATGTGGTGCGGAGGGTTCGTTCCGCTTGGGTATGATGTAAAGAAAAAGAAACTCGTGATTAATAAAGAGGAAGCCAAGATTGTGCAGTTTTGTTTTGAACTTTATCCGAAGCTGGCCTCCATGGGAAAAGTCGCCGAGAAATTGAACGAAATGGGCTACCGCACAAAAAAATTCCACCTTAGAGGAAAGAGCGCTGCGGGGAGCACGAAATTCGATAAGAAAAAAATCTCAAATATTCTCACCAATAATTTCTATATCGGGAAAGTCCGATTTAAAGACAAAGATGGCAAGCAATACATTTTTGATGGGGAACAGAAACCGATTATTACCGATTCGAAGCTTTGGGACAGTGTTCAAAATATTCTGGTCAGTAACCGCGAGACCCATAAGACGTTTAAACAAAATAAATACGAAATGCTTTTTCTCGGGCTGATGCGCTGCGGCACCTGCGGCAGTATTATGACGAATTCTTCCAAAGAAAAAAGAGGCAAGCTTTACCTTTATTACCGTTGTACCGCGGCAGTGATTAAAGGCAAACCGGCCTGTCCGGTCCGTACTGTTGCCGCAGATGAGCTTGAAGAATTTCTGATTGATAAGTTTAAAGAATTAGGGAAAAACCAAAAGCTTCTTGCGAAGTCTATCGAAAAATCCAATGTGCTGGCCAAGCAGGGATTAGAGCCCTTACGAAGGAGTAAAGAACGAACAGAATCTCAGCTTGCGAAGATCAATCAGGAATTAAAGCAGCTTGTGGATATTTTAAAGACCCCTGATTTGGATAAAAAAAGAGCGCGGTCCATCGTTAAAGAAATCTCCGATCTAGAAGGTTCCAAGGAGAAGCTGGAAGCTGAGATTCACCGGATCGAAACCAACATGCAGCATTTAAGCCAGCATGTGATTGATGCAGATACGTTTATAAGACTATTCCGTGAATTTCCGAAGGTCTTCGAGACGTTTTCTTTCGATGAGAAAAGGAATTTGATTCTCTTGCTTGTAAGGGAAGTAATTTACACGCCTACCAAAGTGACGGTGCAATTCTGGGGAGATATTCCTGAAATGAATTTTGATCTAAAAAACCCGCCGGATTGGACCCCTCCGCCGTCTGATGATGACGGCCCCTACACTCCGAAAGGCTCCGGTGGATCAGGTATAGAAGCCCCCATGCGAACCAAAAATCTGGTTCGCATGGGGGTGTGTAATGGCTCCCCGGGGAGGACTCGAACCTCCGACACGGTGATTACGATCTGACTCCGATTGCTCGGAGAGTCGGACTTTCTCTTTGCCATGCCGCTTGGAACGGTTTAGGCAGCGGGTGTAAAGTCTCTGCACTTGCCCTTGCACCCATGTGCAAGGGCTGCACGGCAAGATCTTGCTGATCCTGTCCTCGCGGCCCTTTTTGCACTTGTGGATACAATGCTAGCTCAGGATTGCCCCAGAGGGGGTTTCCTGATTTAGCCCGCTTTTCACTCCGGGATTTCCCCCGGAGGCTGCTAATTCGGCATGGACTTCTCTATGACAATTAGCGCAAATCATCACACATTTCTCAATCTCGGCCTGAACCCGTTTCCAACTTCGTGTATATCCTTTGTTGGAAATACTGAAGTCTTTTTGGGAGGGATTGATATGATGAAATTCGAGAGCTTCCATACACCGATCATACCCGCAACGCTCGCATTTGCCACCTTTGTAAGCGACAGCCATCATGCGAATTTTCTTTCTGCGTTTATGGGCAGCTTGTATTAAATACCGCCGCGTATCGCTGTATTTTCTTTTCTCGAATTTAGTCATGGCTTTGTCCATGCCCTACGGCACAGTCACCTGCTCTACCAACTGAGCTACCAGGGAATGATGCGAGTGAAAGTTTAATGAAAAATTAACCTTATGGCAAGAGGAAACCTTCCCGATATAATAGATTAACCTATGAAACCTATACAAAAGAGCGGCCAGACAGGGGCGGGGTATTCCCAACCGACGTGGTCCATGAGGGTTGTTCCGGCTGGGTTGTTTCTAACTTGCCTTGTAACGCCGCTTCTTTTTTTGGTTTTCCAATGCCTTCACTCTCCAAACATTGCCTTTATTTACCAGAATTCCAGAATGCCGTGGATTATGTATCCCGCGCCGATCCGTATCGCTATTAAGTCCATCGACCGGGTTCCCGTCACTTCCTTTTCCAAAGAATTTAACGTCGCAGGCAATATGCCCGAGGATGCCAGCCTCATTTTCAGGGCATGGGGAGACACCAGGCTTGCTCTCAATGATAGGCCGGTGGAGCTTTCTCAAGCCAGGGTGGGGAATTGGAAAAAAGAAATAAGCATTCCGATCGCGTCTTATCTCAAGCAGGGAAAGAATAAAATCAGCGCGGAAATCCGTAACCCCATGGGACCTGGCCTTTTGTCAGTTCTCCTGGAAGGCTTGCCCGCGGGAAGCATTGTTTCAGATGAGACCTGGCAGTCCGAAATAAGCGGGCTTGCTCCAACTCGTGCCATACTGGCGGATGATACAAGGATGCACCCGAAGTATTTAAGCAAAACGCTTCCCTATGAAATTTTCTGCCGTCATTGGAAACGCTTGGCGGGTTATTTCGCGTTCTCTGTTTTATTATTTTGGCTGGGCCGCTTCATGATGGACAACGAAAGGTCGTTGCGCTGGCTTCCGCTTTTGGGGTTGCTTGGAATTCAAGCCGCGTGGTTTGTGTTGTTTTTTAAAAAATTTCTGCATTTTCCCGTTGAAGTGGGGTTTGATTTTGAGGGGCATCTTAATTACATCCGCTATGTCTTCACACATCACAAACTTCCGGCGCCGGACGCGGGCTGGGAACTGCATCAGCCGCCTTTTTTTTATATGGCTTCGGCCTGGGCGCGCTCGTGGCTGGGTGAATTTTTCGGTTCCGGCAATGAGGACAAGGCCTTAAAAGCGATTCCATTTTTATCGGGCTCGGGCCAGACGTGGATGGCGTTTTTCCTTTCGCGCAGGGTGTTTGAAAAGGAGCCGGTCAAGATTTTTTTGGCTGTGATCATGGCCGGAATCATCCCCGTGAATATTTATATGTCCGCCTACGCCTCAAATGAAGCTCTTCACGCTTTTTTTGCTTCAGCTATGATTTTGAGCGCGGCCGGTTTTTTGACCGGAAAAAATGCGAGCTGGCCATGGATTTTGTCCTTCGGCTTTTTGGCCGGCCTGGCGCTTTTGACTAAATTCACGGCCATTGCCGTGATCGCGGTCTCATTTTTTTTCTTAGCCGCGGTTTTGATTTGTCTGAAAAAAGTGCCTTTTTGGAAGACAGCGGCGTATCTCGGCGCGGCCGCGTCTTTGATGCTTTTAATTTCAGGCTGGTTTTATTGGCATAATTTTAAAACTTACGGCCGCTGGTTGGTGGTGGATTGGCATCATTTTTGGCAGGACCCTGGCTTTCATACGATCCGGTATTTTTCTATTTTTGGGCAGTCCCTCAATCACCCCTATTTCGCTGCGGGGTTCCGGTCTTTTTGGGACGGGGTGTACGCAACTTTTTGGGGCGACGGGTTGGGCGATCGATACGGATACTCGCAGCCCGCGTTATGGAATTATGACAATATGTCTATCGGCTATTTCCTTGCTTTGCCGGCAACGGTTTTGTTCGGAGCCGGCGCTTTGAGGGCGGCCATGGCGGTATTCGGCAGCAAGGCGTCGCCGGAGCTAAGGGGCAATATGTCCTTTTTATTGTCGATAATTGTGTGTGGTATTTACAGCATTGTCTATTTCTGCCTCATGGCGCCTTTTTGGTCGTCTCCCAAGGCAGGCTACGCCCTTTATCTGACCCTGCCCCTGTCCGTTCTTTTTGCATCCGGGTTTGAAGCGGCGGGCAGGATGGTTCCCGGGCGTTTGCGTTTCTTATGGCAAGCCGTTATGGCCGGATGGTTTGGGGCGTTGATAGCCGTTCTTTATTTTTCGTACGTGTGACCAAGGATATTCATGGGCAAAAAAAGACAAAATACTTCGCAGGCTAAACCTTCCGGCCAGCCGGTACAGGTGACGGCTCCGGGGCCGGCTATTTCGGTACGCCTTACAAAAGGCGAAAGAATTTTTATTTGGGGTATGACGATTCTCGCCGCGTTTCTTATTTTATGTAATCTCGGGAACACCTATCTCTGGTCCGACGAAGCGCATACCGCACTTTTAGGCAAGACCATTCTTTCGCACGGCGTTCCCAAAGGCACGGACGGCTTCAATTCCTATTCCGTGGATCCCAGCGGCAGCAATTCGGACATGGACAAAAGCGGCACCTGGATAGTGACGCCGTGGCTGCCCTACTATCTTGTGGCACCGTTAACTCTTCTCCCAACCCAGGACACCGAGTGGCTTCTCCGTCTGCCTTTCGCGTTGTTCGGAATTTTCACTGTACCACTTGTTTATTTTCTTTCCAGGCGTTTTTTCGGCAGGGAAACGGCAATTGTTTCAGTCGTGTTTCTTGTTTTATGCGTGCCTTTTCTACTTTACTCGAGGCAGTGCCGGTATTATTCCATGGCCATGTTTTTTTCGGTTTGGCTTGTTTTGGGTTATGATAAATTTCTAAAAAATGAAAAAGGTTGGCTCCCGCATGTTTTCCTTTCCCAGCTTTTTCTTTTTCACACCAATTATATGATTTGGGCTGGCCTTGGCGCGGGCATCGCGCTTCATTTTTTTCTCATGGCTTTTGACAAAAAACGCCTTGAAAACGCGTTTTTTGTCGCGGTGTATGCGGCTTTTTTCCACCTGCCGTGGATTTTTATGTTCGCCACCAAGGCTAGCCGTGACGTGGCGAGTGCCGGCAAGTTCGCGGAAAATCTTAGAAATTTCCTTATTGGGATTAACAATCACTTGCTCCCGTTAGGGTTCCTTTTGACGGCTTTGACTTTTGTTTGGTTTTCGAGGAAAAAATCCAGCGGTCCTCCTGCAAAGTCCGCAGCCTTGCTTGCTATTTTGATGGCGACCAATTTGGCCGCCGTCTGTTTTTCAACGGGATATTTTTTCAGGTATCTGGTGGGCGTGATCCCGGCGGTTTTGATTCTCGCTGCTTTTCTCTGGATGAAAATTTTCAAACGTCAAAAAGCAGCTGGCATCATTATTGCCGCGCTGTTGATAGGCACTAATTTATTCGCCTTGCCCGTTGAAAGCTTTTTTAAATTAACCGTTTGGGATGATGGGGGACAACCGCTGTTCCGGTTCCAACTGTGGAATTATTTATATGAAATCACGCATGAATATCGTGGACCCATACGCGGAATTGTGGACTATTTAAGAATAAACGCGAGGGACGGCCAAAAAGTGGCCATCCCTTACGGCGATCTGCCTCTAAAATATTATCTGCCCAAGCTTAGAATTGTGGGGGGGATGACCGGAGAGAATTTGACCAAGGAAGCCGCGGCGGAGGCGGATTGGATTATTCTTCGGCATTACACTATGCTGGCTGTGAAAGAAGTGAGTGACTACATTCTTGCAAATGTGAATATGGACGACTATGAAAAAGTGGAAATCGATTTTCCGGATTACACCTTTGAAAATATTCCGGAGCCGGAAATGCATCTTTTCCGCACTGCGACGGATATGCAGAAAGTCCTGATTTTGAAAAAGCGATGACAGGATTGAATCCATGAACAAACAACAGCGGGAATATTTGCTCAAATATTACAAGACCCGGTCGGTCAAGCAATTGGCGGAAGAGCTGAATCTGGGCAAAAAGGAAGTCCAGCGGGAGCTGCGCCAACTTTTGGCTCGAACGGGCGGTCCGGCTGAAGCGGTCAATCCGGTTCAGGAAAAGAAGCAAGGGCCCGCAAAGCCCGTTTTCAAATGGGCGGCTCTAATTCTGCTTCTGATTATCACGTCGGCTGTTTTTTATCAGGGACTGTCCCATCCTTTTCTCAATTGGGATGACCCCCACTATGTTACGGAAAATCCTCTTATCCGGACGCTCGCGCCTGAAAGACTGAAAGTCATGTTCACCCGGCCTCATTTCAGCCTTTATATTCCGTTCACGCTCATAAGCTATGCTTTTGATTACCAGCTCTGGCATTTCAACGCCTTTGGTTATCATCTAACCAGTCTTATCATCCATCTTTTGAACGCGGCGCTGGTTTTTGGGCTGGTCGGTTATTTAACGGGCGAATGGGCGGTGGGATTCGGCGTGGCGCTTCTTTTCGGGATTCATCCGGTTCAAATAGAATCCGTGGTCTGGGTAGCGGAAAGGAAAAATGTGCTTTCCTCCCTATTTTTTCTTTCCGCATTTTTTTTATACGTTCTTTTCAGAAATCGCGGAAAAGGGGAGAAGTTGCTTTTGATTTCCTGTATCGCTTTATTTCTAGCCGGATGTTTTTCAAAGCCCAATATCGTGGTGCTCCCTTTGATCCTTGCCGCCTATGACCTGAGCCGCGGCTATTTCAAAAAAGAAAAAGCGGCGCAATACCTTCCTTTTATCGCCGGCGCGGTTTTTTTCGCGGCCGTGACTTATCTCATCACCAAAGGGGAAGGCAAGATGAATTATCATGGCGGCAGCCTGGGCCCGACCTTGCTGGCCATGATGGTGGTGATGATGAAATATTTGCAGCTTCTTGTGTTTCCTTTGAAACAAAGCCTGCTTTATGAATTTCCCGTGTATCCTTCGATCGCGCATCCGCACGTGGGCGCATCCTTTTTAGGGCTGATTTTATTGTTTTGCGGCGCCTGCTGGCTTTGGTTCAAAGACAAAAAGCTGGGGTTTTGGGCAGCCTGGTATTTTATTCTTTTGCTTCCGGTGATGAATTTGGTGCCATTCCCCAGCCTGATGAATGACCGCTATCTTTATCTTCCGCTGATTGGTTTTTTCACGGTTTTGTTCACGCTTTTACGGAGGGCGGCAGGATTGATGCCTATGGTTATTGTTCTTGTGGCGAGTGTCTCCGGATTGACCCTTCTCAATGTGAAACGGCAGGATGTTTGGGCGCATCAGGAAAGACTCTGGCTTGAAACTCAGGCCATGACTCAGGAAAAACATCAGAGCCCCTATGTCAATCTTGGCATGTATTACCTGCGAGAGAAACAATTCGACAAGGCGATAGAGCAATTCGAGAAAGCCAAGTCCATGTTTGATATTGCCAAAGCCTATGACGGCCTCGGGATAGCCTATTTTCAAAAAGGCGATCTTGAGAAAGCCATTGCCAATTTTAAACTGGCTGTGGCCAAAGCCCCCAAGGAAGCGGGCGTGCACAGCAATTTGGCCATGGCTTATGAAAAAAAGAAGGATTTCGAATCCGCTCTCGAGGAATTCAAGCAGGCGGCCCTTCTCGACGCCGGGGATCCCACCTTTCAAAATAATCTCGGCTCTATTTACATGAAGATGGAAAGGAATCAAGAGGCGGAGGCGGCTTTCAGACAGACGCTTAACGCGGATCCTGATTTCGCAGACGCCTTGTTCAATATGGGCCTCCTGCTTTCCAATCAAGACCGCTTCAAAGAAGCCGAAAAATACTGGTCCCGCCTGGTTGCCATTCATCCCAACCATCCCAAGGCGGCTGAAGTCAAATCCCAGATGAAAGACTGGAATTAGTAATCCTTATCCTATGGTTATGCTGGCCGCTTATTAGCCAGCGTAGCAGTCAATTTATATTCCTTTCGTAA